>CAYVXS010000108.1:0-8426 GCA_964454885.1 uncultured Pirellulales bacterium | reverse complement strand
CATGGCGACACTTGCTCCGCCGGCCAGCAGTAACGCCGTCATGTTGTCCGGTCTTAGGAAAACTTCTTTCGAATCAGCGATTAATCTGTTGGGCCATTTAGATAAATCCTGTTTTATCGGTTTGAGCTTGAGCGGTATAAGTTTACCGGGAGGCTTTTTCGTCTCTTGTCCTTCGTCCGGCATCACTTGCTTTTCATCATGCGTTAGTGCTTGTTCTTCAGTCTCCTCGACTTTGCTCGGTGCAGGCGTCACTCGTCCCTCGTCTGTCCCATCGACCTTGCTCGGAGCGAGCGTTGCTTCTTGCTCGATTTGCGAGTCACGAGTCCCGAGAATCGAGTCACTGGAAGCGCATCCGGCAGAGAAAACCAGGAACACACAAAATAATCCGGGCCAGAGTCCATTCCGGCAAAATTCATTCATGCAGTATCCTTTACATCCACAAGGTTAATGTTGAAAGAGTCTTGATTGAGAGACGCATTAAAGCATATTAAGCAAAAGACGAATTAATAGTCTTTAAATTTTCTCATCCATTCCGGCCAATCCACCGGCTTAATGCCTCCGGCTTTAGTCCAGTGGCCTTCCGTATCAAAATATTTGTGCCATTTCAAAGTCCACAATTCTTTAAGCCCAACACCTCTGACAGACCAGTCCATGAAAAGACAGTTTGTAATTCCTTTGCCGTGTCGGTTGATACAAAAACTTTTCATTTGCTCGACCAGCGTGATTTCCTGCGGAGGTTGACCGTCACTCTGCGGCGGCTCAGAAGTTTGATCGGGCCAACCAGCCATCCCCATACAATCTAAAAACACAGTTATATTTTGAGCACCTTGGACATCAGGCCTTCTCCAATAATGGTCGTCCCCGAAAATAGCACCGGGATCGGCATTACAAATCCAGGCGCTTAATCCGTAACTTCCATAATCACCTTCTGGATCTTTCCATGCGGCAAAAATTCCCCGCCCGCCTTCATCCCAAGTTTTGGTAGCTAACGGGCAGCACCGAAAAGCACCTATCTTGCCATAGAGCGGTTCCAGCACTTCTATCCAATCGTTCCATCCGGCTTCGATCATTCCCCGGAAGAAGCGATCGTCATTATCGTTTGTATATGTATCAAGAACAATACTCCATTGTTTCAAATTAGCCTGACAAGCAACTGTTTTTGCATATCGCCGAGCCGCCGACAGGCCAGGTATCAATATGGCCATCAGTAAGACAATTATACCTATTACCACCAAGAGTTCTATTAATGTGAATGCTTTTTGTTTGTACATAAAATTTCTCCACTTTTTAAAAAAACTTTTGTGAGTTAAGATGACTTATGTACTTAAACTGAGCTTAATCCTCAAACGGCAGAGACGCCGAATAGTTCGGTGCTTCCTTGGTTATCTGTATATCGTGCGGGTGGGACTCGTGAACCGAAGCGGCGGTGATGCGAACAAATTTGCCGTTTTTCATTAGCTCTTGTATATTCCTTGCTCCGCAGTAGCCCATACCGGCCCGCAGACCGCCGACGAGCTGGTAAACAAATCCCCCTAACATTCCACGGTACGGTACCCGCCCTTCCACACCTTCCGGCACGAGCTTGCTTTGTTCGGTGGAGCTGCTCTGGCCGTACCTGTCCGCCGAACCTTTGACCATCGCCCCCAAAGAGCCCATGCCCCGGTATTCTTTGAATTGCCTGCCTTTGTAAATCACAAGCTGTCCGGGGCTTTCCTTCAGGCCGGCGAACAGTGACCCTATCATTACGCTCGAAGCCCCGGCGGCAATCGCCTTGGTAATGTCACCGGATTGTCTTATTCCGCCGTCGGCAATAACGGGGATATTATATTTCTGAGCGACACTGGCACAGTTGATTATTGCGGATACCTGCGGCACACCTACGCCGGAGATTATTCTTGTCGTACAGATTGCTCCGGGGCCTATGCCGATTTTCAGAGCGTTTGCTCCGGCTTCTATCAAATCCTCCGCCGCCTCGGAAGTTGCGATATTTCCGGCGATCACGTCTATATCATATTCGGCTTTGATTTTCTTTACGGTGTCAATTACGTTCTGTGAATGGCCGTGTGCCGTATCGACGACGATGATATCGACATCGGCGGCTATCATGGCCTCGATACGCTCGTAATCGTGAACTCCCACGGCGGCACCGACACGCAGTCTGCCCCGGTCGTCCCTGGCGGCTATTGGGTACTGCTGGACGCGGTCGATATCCCTCATGGTTATCAGGCCGGCCAATTCTCCTTTGCCGTTGACCAACAGTAATTTTTCAACTTTGTGTTTCTGTAAGGTTTCTTTTGCCTGTTCCAGCGTTGTACCCGCCGGGCCGGTAATGAGCTTGTCTTTTACCATCACGGTTCTTATCTCAACGTCGTAGTCTTTGAGAAATTTCAAATCTCTGCGGGTCAGGATACCGACGAGCTTTTTACCTTCTATAATGGGGATGCCTGAGACGTTCTGTTCAATCATAAGATGCTGAGCTCTGCTTACAGGCTGATCCGGAGATAATGTTACAGGATCGAGGATGACTCCGTGCTCTGAACGTTTGACTTTTGCTACTTCCCGTTTTTGGGCTTCGACAGAGAGATTCTTGTGAATGATACCGATCCCGCCTTCCTGTGCCAGGGCGATTGCCAGAGCGGCCTCTGTGACGGTATCCATTGCCGCCGAGACTATCGGTATATTTATGGTAATATTATTGGTTAACTGTGTGCGCGTGTCCGCCTGGCTCGGTACGAAATCGCTTTTGGCCGGTACCAGTAGCACATCATCGAAGGTTATGCCTCTGGCAGTGATTTTTTCCTCTATCTGCCATAAGACATCCTGCGGATTTGATTTTTCGGTGCCTTCGGTTGCGGAATTGTTTGTTGATACAGCAGTAGCATTTTGTTTTAATGCCGGATTCATCTTTCTCTCCAGATAATTAATCGCCATATAGCTTCATAATTTCCAGTTGAGTATAATATTCCTGCAAATCGTCGTCAAACCTATTTTTAAATCAGTTACCATTACTACCTTTTTTTGTTGAAGTAAAAGAATTGACACTTACAGTCTGGTGGAGTAAATACCCATAAATATTGTATCTCAAATTTAATTCCGAGCTATAAGGAATATTATGAAAGTCGTCATTGCAACAGACTCATTTAAGGGTACCCTTACTGCAGAGAAGGCCTGTGAAATTATCGCCGGAGCCGTTAATGAATGCGTTCCCGATATCCAGCTTGTCATCAAGCCGATGGCCGACGGCGGGGAGGGAACTGCAAGGGCGATGATACGGGCCTGTAACGGCCGATGGGTCGGGCGAAAAGTTATGGGGCCTCTGCCGGAAATGAAGGTTGACGCCGGCTTTGCCTGGTTCGAAGATAAAACCGCCCTTGTCGAGATGGCTTCCGCCAGCGGTCTTGAGCTTCTTGCCCCCGAACAAATGAACCCGCTGAAGACAACCACATACGGGACGGGCGAGCTTATCAAGGCCGCGTTGGAGTATGGCGCACGTAAAATCCTTCTTGCGGTCGGCGGCAGTGCGACCGTCGATGGCGGGCTTGGTGCGGCATCGGCATTAGGCTGGAAGTTTCTTGATAAAAAAGGCGATCAAATTCCGCTCGGAGGTGCCGGACTTGAGAAGCTTGCTAAAATAATCGAGCCTGAAAATCTTAGCCTCGTTCCGGTCGAAGTTCTTTGCGATTGCGATAATCCCCTGTGCGGTGAAAGCGGGGCGGCGAGAGTTTATGCTCCCCAAAAGGGGGCCACTCCGGAGATGGTGGAACGGCTGGAAAAATCCCTTGAGCATTTGTCCGACGTTGTTAAAGTGCAATTGCAGCAAGATATTTGTCACGTAGCCGGTGCAGGTGCTGCCGGCGGACTGGCCGCAGGGGCAATTGCCTTTATGAATGCAACACTCGTGTCCGGCATTGAAACGATAATGGCCCGAAGCGGTCTTCGTGTCGAGCTTGAGTCGTCCGACTGGATTATCACCGGTGAGGGCTGCTTCGACTATCAATCTCTTTCCGGAAAAGTCATCTCGGGTATCCTAAAGACAGCTTCACAGACAAAAACGCACGTGGCGGTGATTGCGGGCCAGGTAAAGGTCCCGCCGGAAGTGTATCAAAAAGCCGGGATTGTCACGGCCATATCCTGCAAATCGGATATTATGTCCCTCGATGAAGCTCTTACAAACAGTGGTACTTTTCTCTATTCGGCTGCGAAAAAATTTGCAGAAAAATATTTGTTCCGATAATACGAAAAGAGCACGATTGTAATTTTCATTATTCTCTCCAGTCGAAATAGTAATAAAATCCATTTTATAATAGGGCTTTATTTTCTATAACAAAAACATCTTGGTTTTTTGCTATTTAACTTTCAGCTTTTCACTCATTCTAAATCAGGAATTTTCCGATGTATTTGTTCATTGTATCAAAAACTTCGTTTTAACTGCCGGTTAGAAGCTGAACCAAGAATCTGTACTAATTTGGAGTTACAACTTTGTTTGCAAAACAACATTCTTTTGGATGGAGATTATTAATCATAAAAGTTTTGGTGTGTACTATCCTCATCTTTACCGGAGAAGCATTAGCTGCAAAAGATATATCGCAAGGCAGTAAGTCCGCATCTGAGCCGGAGATGGCTCAGGAGCAGGATGAAAATCTTTTTGAAATGTCAATAGAGCAGTTGATGACGATAGAGGTTTCCTCCGTTGCGACTTTGACGGATTCCAAGCCTCGTTTGGTTCCGGCGGCCGTAACTACCATCACGGAAGAACAGATACAGGCATCAGGTGCCAGAAGTCTTTTTGAGCTGCTGGATATCTATGTCCCTAACCTGCAGTGGGTGCATAATGCATGGGAAGCGGATAATATGGGGCTTCGAGGTATTATGACTGATCGTGATGATAAATACCTGCTTTTGGTCAATGGTCGTGTGATGAACGAACGAACACATTACGGTGTCATCAGCGAGCGGGACCTTGTGCTGCTTAAAGATATTCACCATATCGATGTAGTCCGTGGTCCGGGATCGGCCTTGTATGGTCCGGGTGCGGTTTCGATGGTTATTAACATTGTTACACATAACTCTGAGACGTTTCAGGGTACCGAGGTAACAAATCGTATTGGAAGTGTTGAGGAATTCTATTCGACAGAAATAAGACATGGGTGGAAATTTAAAGATGGGGACGGTGGCTTTTTCGGCTATGCCGGCATCGGGGAATATCGCGGTGCCGACAAGTACGATGCACCTTTTATTATAACCAGGGACCTCACCGGTATGGACGATATGTCTATGCCGTCCGCCGGTACTCTCGAAGGTGATCCTCTCCTGCATCCTTCCATACCAAATGACGGGGAAGCTTATCGAAATCTTCCTCCACTGAAGTTTTATGGTGAAATAAAACGAAGAGACTGGGATATCTGGGCGCGATATACGCGCGGCGGTAAGCAATTTCCCTGGGATCATCAAATATTGGCCAGCAATCCATACGGCTGGGGCGGTTCGTGGCTATTGCCTTATGAGGACCCGGGTTATGGTTATCAGCAGGCAACGACCTATTTAGGCAAGACAATAGAATTAGGGCCCAGGACGACCATGGATTTATCCTTCAGCTATGATATGCTGGATTTTGAACTGAAGGTTCATACCTGGTTACAAGATGCATATCGCGAAGAAAAGTATATAGGAAAGGCGATAATCCGACATATCCTTCATGAGAGGCACAAGGTTGCTCTCGGAACCGAAGTACTACACGGTGAGTATGGCAATCGCAGTCCGGGATGGCCGCACAGCGAGGCCGTAATAAGCCAGTTAGGTTCTCCCGTGCCCCAATGGTCAACTAATTTGTATTCCGTCTTCGGTGAGTATCAGTGGAACATCAATGACCGGTGGACTACCTTCCTTGGAGGCAGAATCGACAATCACACCTATACTAAAAACATGTTTTCACCACGAGCAACCCTGGTTTTCACGCCCACCGATAAAGACACTTACAAACTTATGTGGGCACGATCGGTACGGGCAAACTACGAAGAGCAAATGAAACTTTCCGGAGAATCTGACAGCAGACCCGAGAAACTTGACAGCATCGAATTGCGATATGAGCGCAGGCACAATAAAAACCTCGAATTTGCGGCAACAGGATTTGTGCATTATAACCTCGAATTAATCGGCTGGGATGGATCTGCAAATCAGACGGTCCCGGTAGCCACACAAAGAGACTGGGGCTTCGAGCTGGAAGCCGCATATAATACGGAAAAAACACGTCTTGTTGTTTCACATGGATACACGAAGTTGTACGGCTTTAACCTTGAACCGGGAGCTTGGTCCTATGTCAGCGCCATGGACTTTGGTTTCGGTGACGACCTTGCCAGATGGTCGAACCATATCACCAAGATAACCGTCCAGCGCAAACTGGACGAGCAATGGAGACTTGACGGCTCGATGCGTGTGTATTGGGGATTTCCGGGACACAAGGACTTTAGTCATTATGTCCATAACGCTTACGTCAACGGTGGATGGCCCGACACCCTGGCCGCACAGGGATGGCAGCGCAGTTACCGTGCTTCCTCGTACCTGAATCTGGGCCTGCAGCACCAGCGTAATAAAAATCTGACGTTTCGTGTTGACGGTTATTATCTGCTTGGCATTTTCAACAAGGACTTCAATAAACGTATCTACGGTGGAAATAATCCGTTGTATCGTTCTCATGCACCGGCGGTAGCAGTGAGTATGATTTATAAATTTTAGTTGTCACTTGCTTTGACGGGCCGGTAACGTAAATAACTATGCCTGAGGCAAGAGGCTATGATTCGGCAGTTCATGTCCAATACCGTGTTTATTTACTGATAATCATGGTTTCATTAGATATCAGGTGGTTTATTATTCATCCCATGGCGATCATTCTGTGATTGTATCGCCTATACCTGTAAAGCCGACTAAACGGTATCAACGAGAAAGTGTAATTGATATCTTTGTGTGTTCCTATTTGGTGAAAAACTGTATTAAATCCCTTTTCATGCGCATTTTTAGATAATTAGATAATTTAAATCTGATTTATTATCAATTAATCCTTCGGGACAAGATAGTATTTACACATAACATATTATAGGACCATCATTTCTGCTGGTGTATGTATTAAGTTAAAGCTTATTCAATTACCTACTTTTCACTCATCCAAAATTCGGAATTTTCCGATGTATTTATATTGCATCAAGAGACTTCGTTTAACTGCCGGTTAGTTATTAAATTACACAATCTGCATTAATTTGGAGTTACAGTTATGTCTGAAAAGTTATCTTCTTTTTTCTGTTGGGTACTCATATTTGTCGTGATACTGTTGTCCGATGTTTATGCAGGAAATGCCTCTTCGGGACAGGAAAACCTCCCCGAGAAGGAAGCGACATCTGAAAACGTTGAACAATCCGGGGAAGGGGAAGACTTTTTTGAAATGTCTATCGAGGACCTTTTGAATGTGGAGGTTACCACTTCTGCGCGTCGGCCTCAGCCTATCAAAATGGCCAGCAGTGCCATTTATGTCATCACCGCCGAGGATATCCGCATGTCCGGCGCGACCAGATTGACGGATCTTTTTCGTTTAGTACCTGGTATGCAGGTAAATGATCGCCGGAGTTTTGCCTCGAATGTTGGTATTCGCGGATTTGCTATGCATAATTCCCGGATGTATCAGGTATTGTTGGATGGCCGAAGCATGTATGATGCTTACAAAGGTGGAACAGAGGAGGATTGGCAGCCGTTATTCCTGGAAAACATCGAGCGCATTGAAATCATTCGCGGACCGGGTGGTGTTGCCTGGGGCGCCAACGCTATGAATGGTGTCATAAATATAATCACCAAGAAACCGGCCGACACCCAGGGTGTTTTTGTCGGCGGCACCTTCGGAACCCACGCCCTACAGGACGGGATATTCCGATATGGTGGCAGCGATGACAATATCGCCTGGCGTGCCTCGACCGGTGCATATCACACCAATGGATTCGGCACCGATAACGGTAACGCCTGGACCGATTACATTCAGGCCTTCCAGAGCACGGGGCGGACAGATATTAAACTGGATGATACATCTTCGCTGACCTTCAGTGGAGGGCATAAATACAGTACTTATGAGGGATCAACCAAAGTAAGTATTCAATATTTACACTTAGCTTGGGATAAAAGGCTGTCCGAGACTTCCAATGTGAGGTTTTTGTACGGCAGAAACTACTTTCGTAGTTACCCCGATGCATATTATTTCGTAACAAGCAGAGAGGAAATTTTCGAGATTCAGCACTCGTTTATATACGGTTCTCATCATTTTGTCACAGGAATGGATTGGACGCGTGACTATTTCAAAACGAAACCGGACGGCACCACTTATCTTTCCATAGATGATCCGAACAGTTATGCAAATGACCAGGGAAGCACATTTATTGAAGATGAGATTA
>CAYVXS010000107.1:0-8443 GCA_964454885.1 uncultured Pirellulales bacterium | reverse complement strand
CGCAGACCGTGGAAAACCGACGTGGACCCGGCGAAGACATTTTCCATCGAGGTAATAGTTAATTAAATAAAACGGGAAAAGCGAGTGGCGGATTAATGGAGGAAGGTACTTTTATCTGGCTTATGATTTCAGGAAATGTTTTGCCATTTTTGGTCGGTGGCCGAGAAGCTCGGTGAAATGGGTGATTAAAATCTTCTCGATTTCATTCAGTGTTTTTTCCTTCGCTTCGGCGATTAGTTTTAAATTGCCAAGACAATTCGCCGCTGCCTGCGATAATCTAATCTTGTCCGGGAAGCTCGCTTCGCAATCCCGGCAGATTATGCCGTTGGCAGTGCTGCTGAAATAATACTCGCCGCTCGTGGCTCCCCTCGACGCCGCTCGGGGCAGGCGTCGCTCGTGGCTCGTTTTGCAGTTGGCGCAGGAATTCAGGACGGGCTGAAGGCCGACCTCTTTGAGCAGGGACAATTGGAACAGGATCAGTAACGCCGATATCCGGTTTTTGTTTTCTTTGTCGGTCGCGTTCTGCAGGAATTCGAGGAAGCTATCGAAAAGTTCCAGATGCGGATCATAATCGTGCGTCATTTTATTGAGCAGCTCAGCGGCGAAAAGGCAGCAGTTCAATACGGTAAGGTCGTGACTTAGGTTCGTAAAGCCGGAACTACCACCGGCGGATTCGAACTCGGTCAGTGTGGCAAGTTTATCCTTGCCCGAATCGGATTTACCTGAGGGATCGGAAAAAACTATCCTGCCGTGCGAGAATATTTCGATAGGGCCGTCGAAGGCCGACTTGGGGCGTTTCGAGCCTTTGGCAATGGCGTCGATTTTGCCGCTTGCTTTGGTGAAAAATGTCACTATCTGCGATGTTTCGGAATAATCAATGGCACGTATACAGATAGCCAGGTCCTTGGTCAACATAATTTAGTCGCTGGTATTTAGTCGCTGGTAGATAGCAGTATAGTAGTTGGTTTTGTTGGAAGTCCAGTTTTATTCACCGACTATCACTTTCGATTTTCTGGATTTGGATTCGTTTTATTTTTCTGGTTTCGGCCGAGGAGATGGTGAATTTCAGGTTCTCGTAGTCGAAACTTTCCCCGGTTTTGGGGATATATCCAAGACGCGAGAACACAAAACCGCCGATTGTCTCGTAATCCTCGTCTTCGGGCAGTTCCAGCTCGAACTCGTCGTTTATCTCGTCAACGGACGTTCTCGCATCGGCTTCGATCGTATCGTGGTCGATTTTCTTAATCGGTTCCGGCGGCGTTTCCTCGTATTCGTCGGTTATTTCACCGACAAGCTCTTCGAGAATATCCTCCAATGTCACGATGCCGGCAGTCCCGCCGTATTCGTCGAGCACGACCGCGATGTGCAATTTCTGATTTTGAAACTCATGCAGCAGCGCCCGCAGAGGTTTCGTCTCGGGGACAAAATATGCGTTTCTTATCTTATCGCGCAATTTGAAATCCGCCGGATTTTTCCCTATTTCCGACAGCAGGTCCTTGGCGTAAATCAGGCCTACAATATTATCAATATTACCTTCGTACACCGGCACACGTGTATGTCCGGCCTCCGTAATCGTATTCAGGACTTTTTGCAAATCGGCATTGACCTCGACGGCAACGATATCCGTACGTGGGGTCATAATCTCGTCCGCAGTGCTGTTGCTTAGCTCCAGGACGTTTTCAATCATCTCCTGTTCTTCCTCGTCGAGAACTCCTTCGGTTCTGTGGTGTTCGAGCCCGGTCAGGAATTCTTCCTGCTTTTCTTCCTGTTGTTCCTGCGGTGTTGTCTCGGCTATACCGGCCAGGCGTTTGATAAAGCCATCATATAGTTTGAAGATATAAAGAAAGGGCGATGCTATGATCGAAAAAAACATTAACAGCCTGTATGTCCGGCTAAGGATTTTTTCACCGGCGTACTTCGCCCACGCGTGCGGAATGGCAAGGCTGAACGTTAAAAAAATCGCCATGGCGATTAGAGATGCGATTATGTAGTTCAAGGCGGAATTCGACTGACGCATCGTCGTAACAAGAACGACCAACAGCAGCAGTACGAGCATGTTTAAGATGAGCCGAAATAGCCGGCAGGTTAAAATCATCCCTTCGGCTTTTTCGACCAACCGTGCGGTGAGATCTTCGTAGTTTTCTTTTTTGTTTGTCGTTCTGAAGGCTTCCTGCAGCTTAACATGCGAAAAAGTTTGCAGGGCGATGGCATTAACGGCAAAGAACAGTGTCCCCCCGGCGAAAAGACAGATCAGCAATACCGACCAGCCGATATAACCCACTTTTTAATACCTTTCAAAAAATATTGCACGGATTATTTATTCTTTCGTGCTTTGCATTCCCGTGCACCTGGATTCTTATTATACACGATTCCGTAGCCGTGTTGTTGTAAAATTTCGTCCTCGATAGCGTGCATTTTTTTGGCCTCTTTTTCGGAGCAATCGTCGAGTCCGAGATTGTGTAGCAGGCCGTGCGTTACATAAAGGGCCAGCTCCGCCTCGGGAGAGTGTCCCAACAGGTTTGCCTGTTTTACGGCGATTTCTCCGTTGACGACTATTTCGAATAGCTTTAAAGAGTCGGACTTTTCGTCGGATAAATCGAAACTCAGGCAATCGGAAGTGGATTTACGTCCGAGGTATCTACTGTTTAATTCACGGAATCCAGAGTCATCGACTATGGCGATACCGATTTCGTATTTCATGTCTCCCGGAGCTGAATTTTTCGAGAAACGATTGCATGTGGTTTTTACCAGTTTTTTCAGTTTGGGCGGAGAAAAATCGATTTCCTCGAAGCTTTGAGAAATTCGAATAATAATATCATGGTCTGGTTCGGCGGAGTCCATCATTATTTAAGAGCTTTTTGCCCGATTTTTTCGGGTTGAATTTGCGTTTCCGTTGGATCGTCCGGAGCTTTTGGATATGCGATTCGGCCGTGATGATGCGCCGCAAGTGTTTTGGATATGCTTGCTTCGATCTGACTAAGCTCCCGCAGCGATAAATCGCATTCGTCGAATTGACCGTCCTGAAGTCGTCTCATGGCCATATTATGTACCACGATCTCTATTTTTGTCGGTGTTATTTCGGTCAGGCTTCTGACGGCTCCTTCGACAGCATCGGCCAGCATTACAATCGCCGCTTCTTTGGTTCGCGGTTTCGGGCCCGGGTACCTGAATTCGCTCTCGGAAGGCTCACTTACGTCCTTTCTTTTGGATTTCTTGGTTGTTAATTTTTTTGCCTCGTTGTAAAAATGTTCTACAACTGTTGTGCCGTGATGCGTTTCGATGAACTGCCTCAGCACAGCCGGCAGGCCGTATTCTTTGGCCATCTCTATCCCGTCTTTAACATGACCTATGATAATCAGCAGACTCATCGTAGGTGACAGCTCTTTGTGTCTGCTTGTCGAGCCGATCTCATTCTCGATAAAATAGTGTGCTTTATTGATCTTGCCTATATCGTGGTAGTACGCACCGACCCTGCATAAAAGCCCGTTTCGTCCGATTGCTTCGGCGGCGGCTTCGGCGATGGAACCGATCAGCAGGCTGTGACTAAATGTGCCCGGTGCTTCCATCGCGAGCTTTTTCAATAACGGCTGGTTGGCGTCGCTATAGTCCAGCAGGGTCATACTTGTCGCTATTCGGAATGTCTTTTCGATAATCGGCAGCAGACTCTGAATAATGAGCCCAACAGTAAGCGTGATACCTGCATGCAGGCCGGCGTTTACAATAGCACTGTTAGGATTTTTGCCCGGGATTAGGAATTCCAGTGAGATCGCCATTATAAATACTATTACACCGGCAAGGGCACTGACCTGGAGCAGCTTCACTCTCGTCCGGATCTCTCTTAAAGCCATGCAGCAGGTAAAAGCGCCTGTCACCATGATCAGGAAAAGATCGATTTGCATCAGTTGAACTTTGCCGTTTATCTCTAATGGTTCGGTTGCAAAGCAAGCGAGCAGGCAATAAAAAACGCTCATTCCGATTGCAAATCTCTGGTTATAAGCGATTGTCAAAACAATGGCTGTTATCACGGCGGTTCCGGTGGCCCACGCATAGGGAGTAAGCTCCGTTTCTATCAGCTCTGTTTGCAGCTCAATAAACCAGGCCGTGAAAAATTTTACCGAGGCCAGTAACACGAGAAACAATCCGATCAGTACGGAAATTCTGGCATGGTTATATATCATTCGTTTTTGATAATTATGGATATACATTGCCCCGGCTAAAGAAATTAATATTACTATGACGGTGATGGGTATCACCTGCAGACGGCCGGCATGATGGAAAGCCAGTATTGATATGCACAAAACGACGAACAGGAGCCAGAGCAGAATTGAGATAACAAAGTCGGCGCTGACAAGCCTGCTGATTTGCAGGTAACGCTCAGAAGATATACTCTTCCGAACCCGGCTTCGTCGCGGACTAATTTTTTTAATTAACGGCATTTATTTGTCCTGCATTAACCGACTAATCGGAATTTTGCCTTTTTCTGTAAGCTTGTACGATTTTTTGAACTAGTCTATGTCGTACGATGTCGGAGCGGTTAAGTTCGACGTAACCTATGCCTTTGATTCTTCGCAGTGTTTCAATGGCCTCGACCATCCCGCTTTTTTGCCCTCGTTCCAGGTCGATTTGTGTTATATCACCGGTAATTATCATTTTGGAGCCGTGTCCGAGTCTTGTCAGGACCATCAGCATCTGCAGGGCGGAAGTATTCTGGGCCTCGTCACAGATAATAACAGACTCGTTCAATGTTCGGCCTCGCATAAAAGCCAGGGGAATAATCTCGATAATATCCAGACCGATAAATTTTTTCATCTGGGTAAAATCCATCATATCTTCCAGGGCGTCGAAAAGGGGGCGAAGATACGGATTTACCTTTGCCTGTAGGTCACCCGGCAGGAAACCGAGTTTTTCTCCGGCCTCAACGGCCGGACGGGCGAGAATGATTCTCCTGATCTGCTTTTTTTTGAGCATGGAGACGGCAATTGCTACGGCTAAGTATGTTTTGCCGGTGCCGGCGGGGCCTATACAGAATGTCAGGTCGTTGGCTAACATTGTTTGGATATATTTTTGCTGTCCTTTCGTGGACGGTTCCACGATCTTTTTATGTGAATAGACCGTAATTGCCTCAGGATCGTCCGGCGGCTGATCGAGATTCATGCGCCTGATATAAGCGGTTACATCTTCCGCGGTTAACGCGTGGCTTTTATGAAGCTGTTTCCGCATCTTGTCGAATATTTCCACCGCCTTGCTGACATCTTCTTCGTCGCCGGAGATTTTCAGTTTACCCTGACGGGCGGTTATTTGTATTCCGAGAGATTGGCGTAACAGCCGGAGGTAGCTATCGCCGGAGCCGAATAATTCAAGCTGTTTGTCGGCCGGATTTAATTGTATTATTGCTTCCAAAAATTTTCCTCTGTCAGGAACACCACATAAAAACCAAATACGCGAACGCTGCTGCTATCAGAGGTGAATCTATAATGTCCAGTACACCACCGAAGCCCGGTATTTTGTTTGCCGAATCTTTCTGCTCGGCATCTCGCTTTATCATCGACTCGGCTAAGTCGCCGAGCTGGCCGATGAAAGCGAAACAAAATCCGAAAACTATCGCAGCCCAAATCGGCATTATATCACAAATACCGGCAAAACCAATAGCAACTATAACCGCCGCCGCTACGGCACCGGCCATGCCCTCCCAGCTCTTACCGGGACTTATTCTGGGCGAAAATTTATGCTTTCCGAATAAAGTTCCTACCGAATAAGCACCTATATCGGCGGTTTTTACGACGAAAACAAACATTAGTAACGGCCAGAGGCCAAAATCAATCCTTATAGCCACACAAAAACCGCTTAACAGCCCTAAATACAGGATTGAGAAACAATTTACTCCGCAATTAGCCGATACGCCGGAGGTCCCATAAAACAGATATTGATATACAAAAAGAGCTATCAGGGTGAAGGTCAGGATATAGAGCAGAAAAAGCTCCTGCCGGATTTCTATAAATTGCAGCCAATAGCGATTTGTAGCCAATAAAATTGAGGCAACAATCGAAACAGGGACGAAAATTTTAAGATTTTTTGCCGCTGCGAGTTTCGAGAATTCCAGTTGGGCGACAATTGCAAGCAGGGCGACGAGAATGCAAAAAATCGTACCCTGGACATCTTTATCGTCGGTACCGGCGGTGGTAATCGAGCCGTCCAGCCAGCCGTCGAAGATGACAACAGCGAGAAATAAAACCGTCATTAACATCCCGAAAAATAATCTGTGCTTGAGCATGATGTATTTTAGTCCGCAATTAACAGTTCATATTCCGTGGTCTAAAATATCCGGCCCGGAATAATTTGCTGATTTAACTATCTTATCGTTCCGAAACGCCTCGTTCGTTTGGCGTATGCCGTAATCGCTTTTTCCAAAGCGGCTTTTTTGAAATCCGGCCAAAGAGTTTTTGTAACGTAAAATTCGCTGTATGAAATCTGCCAGAGCAGGAAATTGCTGATTCTCATTTCGTTTGCCGTTCGGATCAAAAGATCCGGTTCGGGAAGTCCGGCCGTATATAAATTTTGATTGATAACATTCTCATCGATGTCTGTAAGACGCAGTTTTCCTTTTTTATATTGCTGCGCGATTTTTTTAGTGGCATCTATGATTTCCGCTCTGCCGCCGTAGTTGAGTGCCAGTGCCAGGATCATCCCGGTATTGGAGCTGGTCATTTCGATTGTTTGTTTTAATTCGTTTTGTACCGACGAAGGCAGTCCGTCCGTTCGGCCGAGATGAACCAGCTTGACATTGTTTCTCATCAAAGTAGGCCTGATACCGACAAGATACTGAGCATATAAATGCATCAGGGCGTTGACCTCGGTTTTCGGTCTTTTCCAGTTTTCGATACTGAACGAGTACAGCGTAAGAGATTCTATACCGAAGTCCACGCAGCATTGAGCTATTGTCTCGACGGTTTTTCCGCCCTGGCGATGTCCCTCGGCCCGCGGTAGTCCTTTTCTTTGTGCCCATCGTCCGTTTCCATCCATAATAATGGCGATATTGCGCGGCATCTGTTCGACGGAAAGGCCGAGGCGTTCGGCGGTGCTCTCAAGTTTTTCTTTGAAGCTCGTTGTCATTATTCATATCCGTTTCTGGATTCTTTCAGGTATCGATGAGCGAACTATTTCCTGAATATTGTCTGGTTCCTTTTTGGTCCTACGCCGATAATGTCGATTGGTTTACCGATTACTTCTTCTACCCGGCGAACATAATCTCTGGCGTTCGCAGGCAAATCATCGAAATTTTTCACATCGGTTATGTCTTCATCCCACCCGGGCACGGTTATATAAACCGGTTCGGCCTGTGAGAGCCGGGTAATATTTGCCGGAAAGAAAGTCACTTCCCTGCCGTTGATTTTGTACGCCCTGCAGATTTTTAATTCTTTAAGACCGGCGAGCGTATCGAGGTGAAGCAGGGCTATCGAATCGATAGCTCCTATTTTTGCGGAGTAGGAAGCGGCAACTGCATCGAACCATCCGCACCGGCGGGGGCGCCCGGTGGTTGTGCCGTATTCATGGCCCTTGTCTCGGATATACTGGCCCGTTTCGTTGTCCTGCTCGGATGGAAACGGCCCGGCCCCGACCCTTGTCGTATACGCCTTGACTACACCGATGAATTTATCGACGTATTTTGCCGGTACGCCGCATCCGGCCGGCATGCCGAGCGAGCTGGAGTTCGAGCTGGTCACGAACGGGAACGTCCCGTGGTCGATGTCCAGCAGTGAGCCCTGGGCCCCTTCGAAAAGAATGGTCTTGCCTTCGGCTATGGATCGATGCAAAAACTCGGTTGTGTCTGTTATAAAGGGCACAAGTTTCTCTGCGTAATTCTCACACTTCTCGAATATTTCATCCGCGTTTACAGGCTCGGAACCGTAAAGGGCGCCGAAGATTTTGCTTTTGTTTTGAATAATGGTCAGCAGTTTCGTTCTGAGATTTTCGAGGTCTGTAAAATCTTCCATGCGAACGGCGAAGCTCCTGCCGACTTTATCCGCGTAGCAGGGGCCGATGCCCCGGATGGTCGTGCCGATTTTATTTTTGCCGAGAGATTCCTCCCGTAATTGGTCTTCTTTTTTATGATAGTCCAGCACGACGTGGGCATGTTCGCTTATAAGAAACCTTCCGTCGAGAGAAATATTTTCCTCGGCGAGCCGCTCGATTTCACCGATTAAAACTTCCGGGTCGATAACGACGCCGTTTGTTATGACACAGGTTGTGCCCGGCCGGATGGAGCCGCTCGGCAGAAGATGCAGGGCGAATCTATGGTCGCCTACGACAACGGTATGACCGGCGTTCGCTCCGCCGCCGTACCGGACAACGATATCACTGTTCTCGGCAAGGATATCCACAATCTTGCCCTTGCCCTCGTCACCCCATTGTAATCCTATGACGCAATAATTCATTTGTATCTGTT
>CAYVXS010000106.1:0-8501 GCA_964454885.1 uncultured Pirellulales bacterium | reverse complement strand
AAAATATTGGTACGCTGAGATTAAACGGTGATCTTGTTTTGGAAGGTAATAAATTAACCGATGCAAACCTACAGCTTAGTGCCGATGAAATTGCCTTCGACGAACGACTCGAGAAGATTCTACCTGGGCGGGCCGTAAGTTTTTACAATAAGCTCAAACCATCGGGAAATTTTGGCCTGGATATGAACGATATTAAAGTGCACTTCGGGGAAGACGGGCAAAAGTCGGTTGATTTTGCAGGTGCGATTATTCTAAAAAAATGTATTTTTGATATATCTGGTACCGAAACACAATTGGATATGGCTTTGAATATGCATGGTGCCTATCAAACCCAAAGTGGATTGCTTGGTTGCCGGGCAAATGTCGATAATGGGGAAATGATTGTTCTGGGAAAGACATTGACCGGTCTTAAAGCCGATATATATTATGACCCGAACCGTCGATACTGGTCCACCGATGATTTCGTTGCCGATTGTTACGGCGGCAAAACGACCGGCAAACTCGAGTTCACACATATAAACGGTACATCAATTGATAATGTGCTTCAGATTGCATTTGACAATGTTGACCTGAAGCAATATATGTCCCATGAGGGTATGGAAGCCGCCGGTGACAATACATATACCGGCGGAAAAATGAGCGGTTCGTTGAGTATCAATACGCGTTCCGATGAAAATATATTTCGTATCGGTTCGTTGAGACTGAAAATTAATGATATGCGGGTCGGGAAACTTTCTCCGCTTGCCAAGCTTTTGCAGGTATTGAATCTGACCGAACCGAGTGACTACGCGTTCGATCAGATGTTTGTTGATTCGTACATCAAAGGTGACAACATGTTTGTCAAGAAGCTTGATTTATCCGGCCGGAGTATTGCCTTTTACGGCTCCGGGTGGATGAACCTTGTAAGTCGCAATATAAATTTGATTCTAACCGCAAGGGGGCGAAGGCTGGCTACGGATGATCCTTCTATTTTACAGTCTTTAACCGAAGGTCTTGGGCAGGCTGTAGTTCGGATGGATGTAACGGGGAATTTCGATGACCCGGATGTTAAGACAAAGGCTTTGCCGGTTATCGAGGGAACTCTGCAGATTCTCGTTTCGAAACCGAATGCATCCGATTAATATACCTGTCTTCCCCGCGATATATCTGTGTTGTTCTCTAAGTTTGGTCCGTTTTTTATTCTGTATATAATAAGGTATTTTTTGTATCCGGGTTTGTTTTTTGTTATATTTTATGTGGTTTAGAGAAGTGGGGGGGATTAGTATCTCCATTTGTACATACGTAATTCAGTTCAGACCAGGTTAATAACTACGCAATCCCGACAGAATCTGATTTTTTCGGAATTACGTAATTAATTTGGTCTCGGGAAGCGGTCCCATTATGCGATATATTGCATGTGGGGGCTCGAATGAATGGGGAGGAAAAAAATGAGTACTAAACAAACCAAAAGCCAGATAAAACAGTTAAAAGAAGAGTTGAAAACAGAAAATAGAGCGAATGACCTGCGGCTTCTTAAACTTTTCGTATTGATGATATTGCTCGCAGCGATGGCGGCTTTGATTCACGGCCGAATTAACATTTTCTCGTTCTAAGCTTGTTTATTTTCAGACAATTTAACTATTGATTTATATCTTGTATATGCTATGTGAGCTTTGATGGGTCCGCCATCAGCCTTAAAGGTATCTATGGCGACCGACCGGTCTTGTGAGACAGCGTGCAGGGTCTGTAAAATTTACGACAGGAAATGTTAATCGTCAAAGACCTCTTCATCGGGCTGCCGCCAGGCCGGATCGACTATACATATGAATTCAAGCTCACAATTGCCTAGGTTCTCAATGTATTGAATTGTGTTCGGGGGAATGTAAACTGCACATTCGGGGCCGACTTCAAGGGATTCTCTGTCGATGTGCATCAGGCCGTCTCCGGATAGTATGTAATAGATTTCGCTCGTTCGAAGTCTGTGCGGTTTTGTTTTTTGGCCGGCCGGGACTTTTGCATGGGCAAGACTGTAGCGAATTTGCACATCCATCTTATCGGGATGCAAAAGCTCTCTTAGGACCGAATTGTCCCCGGCAGTAAATTCCTGACAATCTTTCAAATATCTGACAAGCATTGTTATTGCCCTAAAAGGATCGAGCTTTCGGTATAAAAAGTTCCCGCGATGCAGGCGGTTAAAAGACAGGCCAGAGTTGCCGCCAGCAATGCGCGAATTGCAACCGGCCCAATGTTTTGAGCTTTTTTGGGGACCAGGGCACAAATTCCTCCTACAAAAATGGCCATCGATGCAAGATGTGCGAATCCGCATATTGCATAAGTAGTAATCACCGCCGAGCGTTCATGCTGGAATAAATTTTGTTCCATAGCCGTTGCCAAATCTCTGTAGGAGACGACCTCGGTGACAATAATTCTTTCGCCGATAATCTTCGAGGCTGCCGTCGCATCGGATAATGGGATGCCGAGGATTAAGGTAAAGGGGTAAAAAATATAGCCGCAAATGCCTTTCAGTGACCACTGGCCTTCGGTGCCGATTAGAGGATTAATCTTTGTTCCCAAAGCCGATAAAACCAGGTCCACGAGTGCAACCATGCCTAAGACGGCGATGAGCAGCGCCACAATTCCGACAATCATTTTAACACCGGAATTGGCTCCGTTAATAATCGCTTCAAAAAGGCCGTTTTCTTTTTCGTAATACGGTAGAACCTGTACACCTAATGTTTCAGGTTTTTCACCTTCCGGCAGGATAATCTTGGACATAACCACCGCCGCCGGTGCCGACAGCAGAGAAGCTGAGACTAAATGTCCGGCTATTGTGGGAAATATGTTCCGAAGGCTCATCACATATAAAACAAGAACGCTGGATGCGATTGTGGCCATCCCCGCTGTTAAAATAGTACAGATTTCGGAACGAGTCGTGCGGTCAAGATAAGGTTTGACCGTAAGTGTTGATTCTATTCCAACGAATATATTACTGGCGGCGACAAGGGATTCGGCACCGGATATTTTCATTAGTTTCGTGAATACGAAAGCAAACGCCCTGATAATCCATTGCATAATGCCGAAGAAGTATAGAACAGCGATAAGTGCGGAGAAGAAAATGATGGTAGGAAATGACTGGAAAGCGAGAATAAATCCGATAGATTTTTCACCGGAGTCATTGATTGCTCCGGGCGGCAAGGCGAGCGGCCCGAAAACGAATTTTGTTCCGGCAGATGCTGAATCCAGAACTTTTATTACAATATCGTTGATAACAAGAAAGACATTTTTCCCCGCCGGGACGACAAAGATGAACAGGGCAATCAAGATTTGCAGCCCGATTCCCCAGATGATTACCCTCCAGTTCATATTTCTCCTGTCGGCCGAGAAAATCCAGGCAAAACCCAATAAAACGAATATCCCCGAAAAACTGACAAGATTGTAGATATCCATATTACTCGTCCGAACATACCTGAGATACGAGATACGATTTTATGGATAATACATTAGAGAAAATTGTCAAATCCGTCAACAGTGAAGATGTTCGGCTGGTTTTGAATTGATAGATGACTATTAATGATTATAATGAAAAATAATACGGAAAATCGACAGATTCGAGCTGTTTTGTGGTTAATAGATGGAAAAATCATTGAAAGAGAAATTGTCGGGTAAGTTTATAGTTCTCGATGGGCCGGATGGTTGCGGCAAAAGCACGCATATCGAACTTTTAGCGCAATGGCTGAATGAGCAGGGCGTATCGATAAGCCGGTTTCGCGATCCCGGCGATACGGCTATTGGTGAAAAAATAAGGGAGATACTGCTCAACCCTGAGCATCTGTCCATGAGCACAGAGACGGAAGTTTTGCTGTATATGGCCGCCAGGGCACAGCTTTGGGTTGAAAAAATAGCTCCGGCATTGTGTGAGAATCGATGTGTTATCCTTGACCGATGGCTCTCAAGCACCTTTGCGTACCAGGGCTGGGCAGGGGGCTTCGGGATGGAAAAGGTCATAAAGATTTCAACTGATTGTCTCGAACGAGTTTGGCCGGACCTGACGATAATTCTCGATGTGGATTTGAAAACCGCGGCACAACGATTGAATCGGCAATTGGACAGAATGGAAGCCAAGGGGGACAGCTATCATAAAAAGGTTCGCGAGGGATTTTTGGAACTGGCAAAACAGCGTGAAGATATAATCACCGTCGATGCCACCGGTGATATAGATATGACCCATAAGAAGATTTTAAAGCATATCTCGGAGGTGAGTTTCACATAAATGTCTTTTCGAGAGATTTTCTGCCAGGACAATGCAATAGAGCTTTTACAAAAGGCTTTTAATTGCAACAGGGCGGCACACGCTTATATTTTCGCCGGGCCTGAAGGCGTGGGAAAATTCAGGGCCGCCTGCGAATGGGCCAGACTGCTGCTGTGCCATGATCCTGTCATAGAGAATGGTTTTGCCGAGGGCTGCGGCCGATGTCGATCCTGCCGGCTCTTCGAGGCGGGGGGGCATCCCGATTTCAATCATATTTATAAAGAGCTGCGAGAATTTACCGAAGATGGCAAAGGAAAAGCGCCACCTGTGGATTTACCTATAGACGTCGTTCGGGAATTTTTGATTGCAAAGGTTTCGATAAAGCCGAGTCTGTCGCACAGGAAAGTGTTCATCGTCGATGAGGCCGAAAAGCTGAATATTTCCTCGCAGAACAGTTTATTAAAGGTTCTGGAAGAGCCGCCCTCGTATTGTTGTATTGTTCTGATATGCAGCCGTTTGGACAAACTTTTACCGACGACCAGATCGAGGTCACAGATAATCCGTTTTGGTCCCGTTGCCGAGGATAAAATCATAGAAATTCTTATGGAAACCGGGCTTGATAAAAAGAGGGCACAATATTTCGGGCGTTTGGCTCAGGGCAGTTTAGGGACGGCGGGTCAATGGGCCGGACTCGAATCAGCGGAGGCAAATCTTTTCCAGACCAAAAATGAGCTGGTCAAATCATTAGCGGATTATAAATATGCCGAGGCGCTGGATTTGGCTGATGAGCTTCTCGATAAGGGTAAAAAAATCGCCGCGGTATGGGCTGATCTCGATAAGGCCACCAGCAATACCGACATTAATCGGAGGGCCTTAAAGACCCTGATCAGGATGGTAATATCGATATTCCAGGATGTGATGGCGTTGAAATTAAGACAGGCAAAGGAACTCGTAAATTTCGACCAGAAAGAGCAGGTAGAAAAACTGGCTCTTCGGTTCGATCCGGAACAATCGGCGGAAAAGATAGCTTTCTGTTATCAAATGATGAGCTGGATCGAGTCCAGCGTGAATGAAAGGCTTATTTTCGAACATCTATTGTTATCTCTGGTTGATTCTGATACAATAATGGTTTGACAATAATATGACTTGGAAAGATATACAGGATACGTTAGATGTCTAATACCTCTGAAACAAAACCTAAACAGGTTAGAAATAAAAAATACATGCTTGTTCGTTATGGCAGAATGAATGCGCTGGCGTTCTTCGAGCACCATGAAGCCGAAATACCCAAGGTCAATTCGCGCGTTGTGGTAAAAACCGAAAGAGGTCTTGAATTGGGGCATATTGTCGGCAGGTTATGTTCCTACAGGGGCGGACAATTCAGGTTAAGAGAGGAACAGATAAAAGAATATTTTGTTAAAAGCGAGATCGATTTCAGCCCCGATTACGGTGGAAAATTCGTTCGGTATGCAACCCCGGACGACATAAGTGAAGAAAGACACCTGCGGAAAATTGTACAGGAAGAAATTGATTGCTGCAGGCGCATTATCAGGGAGCTGGACCTTCCAATGAAAGTCGTGGATGCGGAGCATGTATTCGGCGGTGAACGCATTATCTTTTACTTTATGTCCGACGGGCGTGTGGATTTTCGCGACCTTGTAAAAAGAGTGGCGCAGGAGTACCAGACGAGAATCGAAATGCGCCAGATTGGCTCGCGGGACGAAGCCAAGCTGCTCGGTGACGTTGAAAGCTGCGGACAGCAGTGCTGCTGCCGGAGATTTCTCAAGCTGCTCAAACCCGTTAATATGCGTATGGCCAAGATGCAGAAAGCGACGCTCGACCCGGCTAAAATATCCGGCTATTGCGGCAGACTGAAATGTTGCCTCCGGTATGAGGACCAGACTTATAATGAGCTTAAAAAGAAACTGCCCAAAAAGGGCACAAAGGTACGGACAAGCCAGGGCGAGGGAAAAGTTATTGATACACAGATATTGACGCAGCTTGTTATGGTCGAATACGAAAACGGCGATCGAGAAGCAATCGGAGTTGATATGATCGAGATCGTTAAAGCTTCCTCGGAGAAGCGTGACAGGCAGAACAATAATAAAAAGAACAACGAGCAGAATAATCAGCCGGAAAGTATGGATAGTGACGAACAGTAATCTTCAAGGAAGGAATATGCCTCGTAAAATCGTCGTAACATCAGCCCTGCCTTATGCGAACGGCCCCATACATATCGGTCACCTTGTGGAATATCTACAGACGGATATCTGGGTGCGTTTTCAGAAACTTCGTGGCAATCAGTGCCTTTATTTCTGTGCCGATGACACTCATGGCACTCCCATTATGATAAGCGCCCGAAAAGCAGGTATCAGCCCGGAAGAGCTTATTAATAATGTTCATAAAGAACACATGAGGGACTTCGAGCGTTTCCATATCGAGTTCGATAATTATTACTCAACTCATTCGCCTGAAAACCAGTATTTCAGCGAGCTTATTTTTAACCGTTTGAACGAGGCAGGCTCGATCGTCAAACGGGATGTGGAGCAGGCATATTGCGACAACTGCAAAATGTCACTGCCCGACAGGTTTATTCGCGGCACGTGTCCGCGATGCAAAGCTGAGCACCAGTACGGAGATTCCTGCGAGGTATGCGGTACTACGTATCGGCCTTCCGAGCTGATTAATCCTTATTGTGCCACCTGCCGGACTACACCCGTGTTGAAAACATCCGAACATTATTTCTTCAAGCTCGCGGATTACGAGCAGCAGCTCAGAAAGCTTATAACCGGAGGTTATTCGCAGGCCTCGGTTGCCAACAAACTTGACGAATGGTTCAGTGCGGGCCTGAAAGACTGGGACATATCTCGTGACGGCCCGTATTTCGGTTTTAAGATACCGGGCGAGGAAAACAAATTTTTCTATGTCTGGCTTGATGCGCCTGTCGGGTATATGGCATCTGCTAAAAATTACTGTGACACTCACAATCTTGATTTCGATGTTCTCTGGCCCGGTACAGATACAGGGCAGCGGGGGGAAGGTCAATACGAATTGTATCATTTCATCGGCAAAGATATTATGTATTTTCACGCTCTCTTCTGGCCCGCGATGCTGATTGGTTCGGGGATTAAAGTTGCGGATAAACTCTTCGTTCACGGTTTTCTGACGGTCAACGGCGAGAAAATGAGCAAGTCACGAGGGACTTTTATCAAGGCCGATACCTATCTGAATCATCTGGACCCGGAATTTTTACGATATTATTATGCGAGTAAACTAACCGATAGCATCGACGATATAGATTTGAGCTTCGAGGATTTTATCAACAAAATCAATTCCGATATTGTTGGTAAATTTGCCAACCTGGCTTCGCGTTCGGTGCCGATGATGACAAAGAAGCTCGATTCACAGCTTGGCCGGTTGGATGACCAGGGCCGTGAATTAATACAAAAGCTCGTTGATAAGGCGGACCAGATTGCAGATGATTATGAGAATCTCAGGTTTGCCTCGGCTGTTCGGATTATTACGGCTCTTGCCGACGAAGCCAACCGGTATGTCGAGCAGAATCAGCCGTGGATGACGATAAGAACAGATCCGGAAAAAACGAGGACTACATTAACCGCCGTGATAAATGCGGTCCGCATCCTCGCGATTTATCTAAAACCCATCTTGCCGAAGTATGTCGAGAAGGTTGAAAAGTTTCTTAATGTCGAACAATTACACTTCGCTGACTTACAGACGGTGCTTGAAAATCACAGAATTGAAAATTATGAACGATTAGCAGAAAGAATTGATGAAAAACAGGTGGTAGCAATGATAGAAGAAAGTAAGGAAACCAAAGATGCAGGTTCGGTAGTTCCCGCTGAGCCGATAAAGACGGAATGTACTATCGATGATTTTGCCAAAATCGACCTCCGAATAGCAAAGGTGATAAAAGCGGAAAAAGTCGAAGGGGCCGACAAATTACTGCGGCTGTTTCTGGATGTAGGCGGCATACAAAAAACGGTTATGGCCGCCATAGCTACCGCTTATAAGCCGGGAGACTTAAACGGAAAAATCGTTGTTTTCTTTGCCAATCTCAAACCTCGCCAGATGAAGTTCGGCCTGTCCGAAGGGATGATTTTAGCGTCCGGCACCGGCGGAAAAGATATCTTTATGCTCACTGCCGACCCCGGCGCAAAACCCGGACAAACGATACATTAACGAAGTTTAGAGTGCAAAGTGTAAAGTGTAAATCCTGTCCCACCAGAGTTATTTAGGGCAGGATCTAAGCTTA
>CAYVXS010000105.1:0-8530 GCA_964454885.1 uncultured Pirellulales bacterium | reverse complement strand
GACGTGATCTGGATGCGGACAGGGGAACTGTCGAAGATCCTAATTTCTCGCCGGGTCGGCTCGATTATAATACGGAATATTTCTGGATGGTCGATGAGTTCGACGGCACGACAACACATCAGGGAAGTGTCTGGTCTTTTACCACCGTCGGTCCCAATAACGGTGCGAAGGCCGAGTACTTTAATAACACGAATTTATCAGGCAATCCTGTTCTCACCCGTTTAGATCCCAAAATAGATTTTGTCTGGGGTACTAATTCTCCTGATCCGCTTGTAAATGTGAATTTTTCGGTCAGGTGGACCGCTGAGATAGAAATTCCGGCTTCCGACACTTATACTTTTTATTCTATAACTGATGATAACGCCAGATTGTGGGTAGAAGGAAAATTGCTTGTCGATAACTGGGATTCGGACAATGCCTGGGCTTTTGAAGATGAGGGCTCTATATATCTTGAGGCTGGTTGGGCATCCCTCATGATGGAATTCTTTAATGAAGGCGGAGATGCAATAGCACAGTTAAAGTGGCAAAGTTCAACCATACCTCGACAAATTATTTCACCGGCCGTACTGTCGAAGCCTATAAGAGCCACAGCTCCGGATCCTGCTAATGGCGAAACGGATGCCGAAAGCTCGCTTGTTCTCCAGTGGATATCGGGAGATGAGGCTGGCCAGCATGATGTTTACTTCGGTACTGAATATAACGATGTAGCTCAGGCCGATACGACAACATCGGGTATCTATCGCGGCCGACAGGCTCTTGACAATACCCAATATGCACCCTCCGAAGGTCTTCTTGAATGGAACACGACCTATTATTGGCGTATCGACGAGGTCGATGAGAATAATCCGGAAATGATTCAGGAAGGTAAGGTCTGGAGTTTCGCCACAGGTGACTATGTTATTATTGACGACTTCGAGACCTATAATGACATTAACGAAGAAGAGGAAGACAGCAACAGGATATACCTCGTATGGGTGGACGGTTATGCCAATCCCAATACCAACGGTTCTACCATAGGTTACCCTGATCCTGATTTTGCCAACGACGAGCACTTCGTTGAGACCAATATTGTCCACGGCGGCAATCAGTCGGGGCCTTTCTTGTACAATAACACCACTGCAAGCTATTCCGAGGTCTCACTGAGTACGAGTCAAATGGCAATCGGCCAGGATTGGACTAAGGAAGGCATCAACACACTGAGTATGTGGTTCTATGGCGACCCGAACAATACAGGAACAGAGCAGTTGTACGTCAAGCTGAATAACTCCAAGATAGTGATAAGTAACGTAGATCTGACACAGACTGAATGGCAAAACGTCGAGATACCTCTGGCGGACTTTAATATCAATCTGACTAATGTCACGCAGATTGTAATCGGTCTGGACAGAACCGGCGCCGGAAGTGAAGGAATTTTGTTCATGGACGACTTCAGACTGCGTGCTATACCGCAATAACTGTAAAATATACAGCCTAAAACGTCTCATATAAAAAAGAGCGTTTGTTACCAAGAGTGCCGTTATTAAAAATGACGGCACTCTTTTTCTATATAAATGAGAAAAATTTGCCGAAGACCGACAAATGCAGATATTTTTTACGGCTCTCTACAGAACAAGTCCTCCCCAATCAGATACCCAGCAGTACTCACGATTACACAGGTGGATCGATCATTGCAACCAGGATGACAAAGGCGGCTCGCCGAGTGATTTGAATTTTTTGTTTTACCAATAGCGATTACAATACAGAGGACGAGTCCGCCGTAGAGAACAACGCAGACGAATTGAAGTAATTGCGAAACCTTCAGTAGATTATCGCCGCATAACCGACGCTGTCGGTGCCCGATGTCCCCATCTTTTGGAGCATCACTTTGTTACTGTTCGTATGTGCGAGCAAAATTCCTTTTTTCGAGCCGAGTTTTTTTACCGCCGCTATCGTTGCCGCCGCGGCGCCGGGGCCGCAGGCATTGTGATTTTCAGCGGCACCGGCAAGCAAATCCTGCGGCTCGAGCCCGAGCGCCAAATCGATAAACTTTTTATCATTAACGGTATCGGCCCACTTCAAAGCATCCTCATCGAGGCCCTTCGGCATAAAGCCGTAGTGTGGACCGTAATGGGTCAAATCCGTTGAGCCGATGCAGACTATCTTCTTTTGCTTGTTCTTCTGAATGATCCGGCCGAGATTATCACCAAGAGTTATTGCCTGAGCGGTCGGCGGTACGAGGATCGGCAGAATCTTCGCACCGGCAAAAAGATATTGAATAAACGGGACCTGAACTTCGAGACTATGTTCGCTCCGATGCGCATTACAATTGCTTTCGGCCGGCCCCATACTCAATACTTCATCGGCCAATTCCTCATCAACGGGAACATCGCCGAGCGGCGTTGACCAGAAGCCTCTGTCATAAACAGCGGGTATGCCTCCAAAGTAACTGTGAGCTGCACCGAATATCACAAAGGTATGGATCTTCTCGTGCTGTTGTCTGATTGCCTGGAATACCATTGCGGCCAAAGTGCCGCTGAAAGTCCATCCAGCATGTGGAACTATACCAGCTACTATTTTCTCGGGCAGCGGCTCACTAATAGTCGCCGCATCCAGACAGTTGTTGATTTCGTCTATGCAGGCATCATGCTGACCGGGATAAAACTGGCCGGCCACAATCGACTTTCTCGTTTGCATTTTCGCCACTCCTTAAGCTAAAGAACACGATATTTTCCAAATTCATGCCCGTCGGCCCGGTTTTAGTTTACTATGCACACGGTACTGTGTAAACTTGCATTATGGGCATCCGATAGTTATTATAAAAGCATGATTTGAAACAATATTGTAACTTCAATAAAAGAGATGACAAATGGTATCTGAAAAAAATACGAGTGTACCGGGGACTAATTCAGTAGCGGTAGTAATGGGTTCTGACAGTGATATGGACAGTATGCGGAGCTGCATCGAGCAGCTTGAGAGTTTCGGTATCAAGCCTCTCGTGCGGATAATCTCCGCCCACCGGACACCGAAAATCGCCTCAGAATTCGCCCAAAACGCCGCCCAAAACGGCATCAAGATAATTATCGCCGCCGCAGGTATGGCCGCACATCTGGCCGGGGCCCTTGCCGCTCATACAAGCTTGCCCATAATCGGCGTGCCGCTAACCTCAGGTACCGGATTAGGAGGAGTCGATGCCCTTTTAAGCACAGTGCAAATGCCGCCGGGCGTGCCTGTCGCCACAATGGCCGTCGGAAAAGCAGGAGCAAAAAATGCAGCAATATTCGCCGTGCAAATATTGGCCTTAGCCGACGAGGACCTTCGTAAAAAATTGGTCGATTTCAAAAAGACCCAGGAAAAGAAGGTAATCGAGAAGGATTCGAACATCCGATAACATCTACATTCCCACCTCATATATACTAAGCAGAAGTGCATTTTACTTGTAATCAGGCAACCAATTTAGTATTAATTACCTTATTGGATATTAACCTCCACTCCCGTGCCTATCGAAAGATTTTATCTATTATGCGTGAGAAACTGATACTTTTCGGCTTTTTCCTTCTGATAACAGGTTTGGTCCAAACAAATGCCGCCAAAGGTGCCGATTCGAGCCTTTTAGGATGGTGGAAGCTCGATGACGGCGAAGGAGTGATCGTCTTCGACTCCTCAGGCAAAGAAAATCACGGTACAATTAATAATCCCAACGGCGGCCTGGGAACCGACGGCTCCGTATGGGATATCGACCAGAACCGCAATGTGGTTTTGAGTTTTAACGGCGTCTATAGTAATGGGGCTTATGTCAATGCCGGAACAATACCGGCCATGACCCTGGAAAACAGTTTCACCTGGGCATTCTGGGCAAAACAGGATGCCGCTCAAGGTAATAACGACGATATAATAGTGGGCAATCGCTGGAACGGCTCAACATGGATTAAATTCACGCCGAGTTTCTTCGAATTCGGCGGCAGCTCACCGGATACTTCTATCAATTATGTTAATTTACCCGCCGATGTGTGGATTCACTTTGCGGTCGTGAAGGAAGGTACGCACTATATTTATTACCGCGACGGCATTAATTCGTCGGAGAAAAACATAAGCAATACAAGCGATTCACTCCCATTTCTTATGGGCGGTGATACCGACGGCGAACGATGGCGGGGCAGACTCAGCCATGTTCGCATCTATAGTAGGTCGCTCACAGAGGCGGAAATTCATATCATTATGCGCGGTGAGCCCGGCTTAAGCTTGGGGCCGAACCCGGAGAACAGAGCCACGGATATCCCCATTGACAATGTTACCCTTAGCTGGAGGCCCGGGAAATTCGCCAATACGCACGATTTGTACATGGGAACCATCTCCTATGAAGTCAAAAATGCCGAAAGAGAGAATCATCCAGGAGTACTAAAAATCCAGGATCTCGACTCCGAGACTTACAGACTCGATCGCCTTGAATTCGGTCAGAAATATTACTGGAGGGTAGATGAGGTCAATGCGCCGCCGGACCTTACAATATATAAAGGTGATATATGGAGCTTTACGACCGAACTTTTGTCGTACCCAGTCCCCGGCGACAAAATAACCGCAACAGCCTCCGGTTTCACGGAAGGCCAGGGGCCCGAAAACAACATAAACAATTCGGGAATGGATACGAATGGCCTGCACTCGAATAAATCTTCAGCTATGTGGCTCAGTAACACCGATGAGCCGGGATCAGCCTGGATACAATATGACTTCGACGGAGCATATAAACTGCATGAGATGTTGGTATGGAATTATAACGGACAGCTATTTCTTCCCGGATACGGCCTTAAAGACACAATAGTCGAGTATTCAGACAACGACACCGACTGGATACAACTGGAAAATGTCCCGGAATTTTCCCGCGCGACCGGCACGAACGGTTACCCTGCGAATACTACCATAGGCCTTGGTGATACAACTATTAAATCCGTTCGAATAACGGCTCTGAGTAACTGGGGCGGCGATTCCTATAACAAATACGGTTTGAGCGAGGTTCACTTCATGCATCTACCTCTCAGGGCAGGGAAACCCAGTCCGGACGACGGGGCGAGCAATATCCAAATAGATGTCACACCCGGCTGGAGACCCGGCAGAGAAGCATCCGAACATAATGTGTACTTCAGCACAGACCGGCAGGCGGTTACTAATGGAACTGCTCCTGCAGTCACCACCAGCCGGGCCGGTTTCGATCCCATCATGTCCCTCGATCTGGGAAGCACATACTATTGGCGGGTTGATGAAGTTAATAACACCGAAACTCCCTCAGTATGGCAGGGCGATACCTGGAGTTTCACGACTGCAGAATATCTTATCGTGGATGATTTCGAATCCTATAATGACATCGAAGCCGGACAGGAAGGCAGCAACCTTGTATATAACACATGGACAGACGGACTGGATACTCCATCAACAAACGGCTCGATCATAGGGTATTATGAGGCGTACCGGCCGACTATGGAAACGGAGATTATTCATGGCGGCAAACGGTCGGTGCCGCTCTTCTACGATAACACCAATGTTAACTACTCGGAAGTTGTAGCAAAAACAGCGGACCTGGCAAGCGGTTCGGATTGGACAAAAGGTTCACCCGAGGCATTATTATTCTGGTTCTATGGAGATCCGAATAATATCGCCCAGCAGATGTATGTGAAAATTAATAACGCTAAAATAATTTATGGTGCCGACCTGACACAGGCTCAATGGCTGGAACTTTATGTTGATCTGTTTTCCCCGGACATCGATACTGGTAACGTCACCACACTGACTATAGGTTTCGATAGAATAGGAAACATAGGGGGTTCCGGAACTATTCTACTTGACGACATTTTGCTATATCGTTCCCGACAAAGAGACAACTAAAACCAGGATATCATGCGTTGTTCTTTAAATTCGGATAAACATCAAGCTTGATTAAAATAATCACAACACTAATAATCAGTTATATCCTCAACCCTCGATTGAAAAATACTCCGTAACACTGGTAATTTGTGCAATATAAGTTTTTCGGATAAATAATGGGATTATTAATAAAACTGCCTCCTTTCTTATATTTTCTGAACCTTCTATTCTTTCTTTATTCTAATAATCTGAAATTATCAAGTTGCCTATACCTTCGATATTAGCCATAACATCTTATAAGACATGAGGTTTACTTTCCTTTTAACCCCCTTTTTACATTATGACACAAAATCTAACAGGCAATCGGTGTATTCTTTCTATTTGAACTAATGTATGTTTTCATTTCCATACAAAGTATTTCCATAGTACCAACCTGATGTCGCCATTTCTCATAACTTCTTTTTTATTAAAGGCTTAATAGAGCCTGCAATACAATAGCCAACATAGTCAGACTACCCATAAACATCCCAGAAAGATGCAATGATTAAAAAAAACATTCCTTTCAGAAGTACAAGTCCGATAAAATAAGTGCTGTTAACAACATCCGCGAGTGTACCCAGCTTATGGAGTTCGTTATAGAGTGTGTTGGCAGAATAGAGATTGACGTCCCGAGTGCGTCAAGATGGAGAATTAGAACTTTTGTTATTTGAATATTCGACCGTGTCTCACCGGAATACAACGATAGAGAAAGGAGGCAACATAGGGTAATACAAATTTTTTCAGAATAACTCAGGAGGGTGGTCAAAAGAATTAGTCTGAAAAGGAAAAAGACTTTCTATTAAGGAGAATGACCATGAAAAAGCGTAGTTTTTTATTATCTACGGTTCTTATTCTAATATGCCACCAACCTTTGATTGTCCATGGCAACACTAATCGAAACAATCCCTCAACCGTAGTATCGTCAAACCAGGTGACTTCCCTAAACAACCAGAATATGCAGGGTCAGGGCTATGCAAACGCCGAAGGCGGAGATTCATCCGCTTATGCCGTCAGTGGTGACGCAAGTTCCGGCTCCATCTCTTCGATCAGCACCAACTCAATATCAAATTATCAATCACGTACATCTCCGGTATCTATGTTTCCCCCGTATTTACCCTCATGGCCTCATGGAGGCTGGGGCCCGGTAAAAGCCTATTTTCAAAACGGTCCCAACGGTGACGACAGAGTGTATGAACGGACATTCAATCCCGGTAATGCAGCCGAGATGCAAGAGTTGAGGGGCGTTCTCGAATCGCTACCTTACGAAGGGCCGCTCGATTTTATCGGTGGTATCCTGAACAGCATTGGAACTGTATTCGGCGGACCGGACAATTTCCATCACGGCAGGGGATTCGAGATAGCAAACTCGGTTGTACGCACACGCAGGCCAAGAGGTAAACCTCTCCTGGTTTTTATAGATTCCAGCATAAACAAAGATTTTCTAAGACAATCTGGTATTGCTTATATGGGTAAAATAAGTCTCGAAGGCACGATAGATCGCAACTGGGACCACGTCTATGAAGCTGCGATAGCGGAGGCTCTGCCCTGGAACGTCGATATTATGTTTATCTCCGGGGGCATGAAAGGTGTTACTGTCGGTTCTAATTTCACATTCCCCGCTGCAGGCGGAGCCTATAGCCAGACAAACTATTCACTTTCTCTTCTCGGGGGACATTCACAAGGAATCACTGAAGGCAAAGGTAAAGCTATGGTCAGCGCCGAGTGCTATCGGTATGATCCGAAAACCATCCGCAGGAGGACTATACCAGCGTCATTCTACGAAAAAATTCACTCGAAGGTTATGCCCACGCAAAATCAAAATATTACAAATACCGCTCAGGCGACCCCAGCTCCGGCTCCGGCAAAAACAAAGAAAGAACTGTCCGGTATGGAAATCAGTCAGGAACTTTATGATATGGCAGGATTTGGTACACAACAACAGGTGGACTATATGACATTACGTTAACTGACATAAAAATGAGAAGTTCCCCAAAAATTAAACTCGGCATTTTAACAGGAGAAAGGAGGTGGCATAAAAACAAGACAATGAAAGTTACTTTTACGTTGTGATTGCCGATGCGTGATCGACAATCAGGAAAATTGAAGGAAGAAAGTTAATAAAAGGAGTTTATGAAATGACAAAGAAAATTGCTATCTTTATGACAATACTATTGATGGCTTCCTCTGTCACCACAGCAGACACAATACTCCCGGGATCGGTCTACCAGCAGCAGACATTCAGTATCGGTGATGTAGCCAGTCCCGGTATGGGCATAGTATTGGCTCTGACCCATGGTGACGCATGTGCCGGCGCTTCACAGGATTTGTATATCGACAATATACAAAGTTCCCCCTGCGGCGCAACGCCCTGTGGCACATTTCCCAAGATTGGTCCCGGCTTTGTGTCTATCCAAAGGTTCGGCCCCGGTCAGGGATCATGCGGTGATTCATGTGACGTTGAAGCCGTACAAACTCAGGATGCCGATCTGGTACAGGATGCCTCTGCTAATGGCAACTGTGGTATCGTTAACGTCAACACCTTTATGGATGCTGGTGGTTATCAGGATCAGTTTGTCGGCTTTAGTACCGATCCAAAATCACAGGTTCAAACCCTTGGACTGGCGGCACAACAGGTACTGGCACGATCAGATGGTCCCGG
>CAYVXS010000104.1:0-8574 GCA_964454885.1 uncultured Pirellulales bacterium | reverse complement strand
TTCTCTTGTGCCCCAAAACTGCTCAGACGCTCATCCTGGAGATGAACGGGTATCTGAAGGCTTTTTCTTAATTTCTCGGCGAATTTCAATACTAATTTGGCCTGAAATCCCTGAGAATCGTCCATATTCAAGGGCAAACCAAGCACAACAGACCCCACATTCTCGGAACTAATCACCTCCGAGATTTTTTCGAGTAATCCCTTCTCCGACCGGATCACAGCCAACGGGGAGACTATAGTCTCGGTAGGATCACATATCGCCAATCCTGTGCGTTTCGTGCCATAGTCTATTGCCAGATATCTCATCTATTAAATCGTTACTGTTCCATTTATGATTGATTTTACAGGAATTTTCCGCCGGTACGCTGATTTATCAGCTCAAGTAATTCCTTAAGCCTTTGCGTCTGATTAATCGGACATACGAGCGTAGCATCCGGACTATGGGCTACAACAATATTCTCCAGCCCAATAGCAGCAATAAGATGCTCCCGGTCTTCAGTAATTACAATACTGTCCCTGCAATCAAGCAGCTCACTGAAACCGGCAACAACGATATTATGATCCTTGTCGGAGCTGATTACATCAGCAAGAGCGGCAAAAGAGCCCATATCGAGCCATTGACACTCCAGCTTTACGGCAAAAACCTTTTCAGCTTTTTCCATAACAGCGTAGTCTATGCTGATTTTCGGTAATTTTACAAACCAGTCCATAAGCACCTGCTGCTGATTCGGAGTATTCCAGGCGGCCTGGATTTTAGAAAGCGGCTCGGTCGATTCGGGCAGAAATTTTTTCAGGTTATCCAAGATTGTACCGGCCTTCCAGACGAACATACCGGAATTCCAAAAGTATTGGCCGGTATCAATATATTTTTTCGCCGTTTCTTCGTCCGGCTTTTCTTTGAATGCTTTCACCGAATAAATTTTATTGCCACAATCCGGATATTCCCTGGCATTCACACAATTTATATAGCCCAGCAAAGTACTGGCAAAAGTCGGCTGAACTCCGAAGGTTATCATACTGTCCGGATTTTTTCTGATAAAAACAAAAGCATCCTGAATCGCCTTCTGCAGCACCTCCGCAGGCTTTATAATCTGATCGGCGCTAACAACTGCAATTGTCGCATCAGGATCATATTTGACTAAAATCGCCGAGACCAAACCGATAGCACCGGCAGTATCACGAACGACAGGTTCGGCAATCACATTATCATAGGGCAGTTCAGTAAGATTTTCCCGAACGACATCTACGTAACCGGCATTTGTCAGAACAAGGATGTTCCTTGCATCGAAAATAGGTCTTAACCGCTCAAAACACCGATAGAGGAGGGTTTCACCATCAAGCAGCTTCAAGACCTGTTTAGGACGTTTTTCCCGGCTTAAAGGCCACAATCTTTTCCCCGTGCCTCCCGCCATTATTACTGCATAATCCATATTCCATACCCATCAAATTGCAACTTAAATTCGATGCACATCAAATCAGAAAATTTTCATCAACTTTACCAAGCGGCTGAATTTGCCGGACTAAATCTTCATAATCAGGTTTTCCCATCAAGGCAAATGTGGCTTCTTTTCCTAATTCAACCGCCGGCTGATTGTAAGTATTAATATTAAACAATGCTCCGGTGATTGATGTTGTCACTTCAAATAAATAAATAAACTGACCAACCATATAGGCATCAATTTTAGGAAAAATGACCGTAAGGCAGGGACGTCCGTCCTGTAAAAGAGCAAATTCGGTGGCCGTCTTTTCGCTGTTCAGCAGTGTGCTCAAATTTTTATTGGCAAGAAAATCAAGCTCAGGAGCACAATCCGGCGCCGGGCCTATTTTTATGTCCTTATCGAAGTTTTCAACCTTCAGGAATGTAAATAATTTGTTATTAGGGCCTTCACGATATAACTGCACCTGGCTATGCTGATCCGTCGTTCCAAGGGCCTTGACCGGTGTCGGGCCAATGAACACTTTATGTCCTGCCAAATCTTCTTTTTTACCGAGACTTTCAGCCCACAATTGTCTATACCAGTCGGCCAGATCTTTCAGGGCATGACTATAAGGCATCATTACGGAAATTCTCTTGCCGTTGTTATAGAAGTGATAATGAATTGCCGCATTTATTGCAGCGGGATTTTTATAAAAATCTTCGCAGCTTACCCGTTCATCCATATCCCGGGCACCTGCTAAAAGTGAATCTATATCTATGCCGCACATTGCCGCACTAAACAAACCAACCGCACTCAACACACTGAATCTTCCCCCGACTCCGTCCGGAACTTCGAGGCAACGTAATTTCGAATCATCTGCAATCTTTCGAAGCGTACCTTGTTTTGCATCGGTAGTAGCAATAACATGCTCACATAAACTTTTGGGACCAAGTTTATCTAATAGAAGTTGCCGGATAATCATAAACTGGGCCGCAGTTTCCGAGGTCCTGCCGGACTTGCTGATGACATTAAAAATAGTTTTTTCAAGTCCGTCGCCGAGCCATTCTAAAAAAGAGACTAACTGCGAAGGATCGACATTATCAAAAACGAAAAGACGCGGCCCTTTCCTTTGGCCATCATTAATATTGTACATATAAGGGCTTAGAGCCGTTTGCAAAGCAATATTACCGAGGGCCGAACCGCCTATACCTAATACAACGAGATTTTCACATCCGCTGTCAACATGGGTGATTAATTCTTTTACCTGTTGGGATATTTTCGTATTAAAAGGAAGATCCCGATAGGGAGTTTTACCGCTTTTACGTTCACTGTTTAGCTTGGAAATCAGCGGTGAAGTTTTCTCGGCAAGTTTCCCGAACTGCTCGGATGATATGCCGTTCTCATCGCCAATAATTTCTGCTGTCACATTCTTGTAATAAAATCTTATCTCCGAATCGCCCATATAAAATCCTTTTTATTTATACAACATAATTTAACAATATTATCTGTTATATGTCGAGCTTAGAAAGGTTGGCGTATTGTACCATCAGGGATTTTGTCTGCCCAGAATTAAATTTCACTACAACCACGCTGTTTTGGCCCATATCAATATATTTTTTAATCCTGCCAAGCCCGAAGATTTCATGTCGCACCAACTGGTTCGGCTCAAAACAACTATCACTGTCGTAACAATTATCGATCTCGTCATAATACTCATTGTCATCCGAATTTTCTTTAATGTCCCGGCCGAGCTCGAAAAGAAACCGCGAGGGAATTGTTCTCAATATCTGCCCCCGAATAGTTCGGTATCGAGCATAACTTATATATAAGCCGGACTTGGCCCGGGTCATCCCGACAAATAGAAGCCTGCGTTCCTCTTCCAGCTCCTCCTCGTCTTCAGCGGTATTGGTCCTTTCATGCGGCAGCAAACCTTCTTCGACACCGACAATAAAAACGTTTTCAAATTCGAGGCCTTTTGCAGCGTGAAGTGTCATTAAAGCAACGGATTCACCGGAGGCATCGTAAGCATCGGTGTCGCTGAACAGCGATATTTGCTGCAGATAATCGAGAAGCGAAGGTTCTTCGGCATTCAAGTCATATTGCGCCGCGGCATTTATCAATTCACCTACATTTTCCAGATCGTTCTGTCCTTCGGGACCGGAGTTTCGAAGAGAATCCGCTAATCCGGATTCGTTAAAGACACGTTCGGCAAGCGGTGCGACAGGTCCAGAAATATCCTTTCGAAACTGTTCGAGCATATTGACAAAGACTGCCAGTTTGGCCCTTACCGCCTTAGAAAGGATTTCAATATTCTCTGCTTTCTTCAGGGCTTCGAAAAAAGATATCCTGTTCCGGGCGGCATAATTCTTCACTTTATCTATCGTTACCTTCCCTATGCCGCGAGCGGGTGTATTAATGATACGCATCAGGGCTATTTCATCATCAGGATTGACAAGAATTTTCAAATAGGCAAGCAGGTCGCGGATTTCTTTTCTCCGGTAGAATTCCACCCCCCGGACAATCTGATAAGAAACCTTATTGCCGATAAAAGCCTCTTCGAGAACGCGACTCATCGCATTGACACGATAGAAGACAGCTATATCCCTAAGAGATGTACCCTGCTCCGTCAACTCTTTAATCTGCTGAGCAACCGCCTGAGCCTCATGGGTTTCATCTTCGTAGGGGATAATTTTAACCTCTCTGGATGCAGGCTTGACGGGAACAAGTTTTTTTTCCTTTCGATTGCGGTTATAAGCAATCAAGGCATCCGCCACCATGAGGATATTAGCGGCACTGCGAAAATTCTCCTCAAGCTTTACAACAGTGGCATCAGGCCAATCGTGCTCGAATGCCAGAATATTCCGGATATCGGCCCCACGCCAGCGATAGATAGACTGGTCAGGGTCGCCGGTGGCACAAATATTATTATGTCGTGAAACAAGCGCCCGGGCAATCGTGTACTGGGCGTGATTTGTGTCCTGGTACTCGTCAATAAGCAGAAATTTGAAACGTTCACCAAGCTCGGCGCATACATCAGAACAGTCCCGCAATAAAATTGCGGTTTTCATAAGCAGATCATCGAAATCCAGGCCGTTTCTTTCGCTCATAATATTCTGATACCTCAGATATATTTCCGCCAATTTAACGGAGAAAAAGTCCTCCGCTTCGGCCCTGAAAGATTCGGGATCTATTAATTTGTTCTTCAGGGTGGAAACCGCATCGAGCATACGAGCCGGAGAAAAATTCGTCGCATCCAGCCGACAATCTTTTACCGCCTGTTTCATACATCTTGTTTGGTCGGCATCATCATACACACTGAAGTTGGAGGCAATACCGGCGCTATCCGCATATTGCCGGAGAATCCTGACACACAACGAGTGAAAAGTGCTGATATGAGCACCACCGGATGCGCCGAGTGAAAAAGCCCTCTGGCGCATTTCCTCGGCGGCTTTATTAGTGAAGGTTATCGCACAGATATTATAAGGCCGTACTCCAGAATCTATCAGAGCCGCGATTCGATATGTAATAACTCGCGTTTTGCCGCTGCCCGGCCCGGCGATTACAAGCAGAGGCCCTTCTTTATGACAGACGGCTTTTTTTTGGGAAGGCGTTAATTGTTTAAGAAGCTCGTCCATAAAATATACCGACCGTCCCGCACCGGTCGGGCATAAATTATGCTCAATGAGTGCCGGGTCACTGCGATTGTTCTGATTTCTTTCTCTGTATCTCGTCTTCGGCTGTTAATTGCTTCCAAAGATCGGGTTTTTCTATCCTTATTCGATCAAGCAGGGCTTGTCTAAAATAAGGAGGATATAACTGGTCAGTAACAAAATTCACCAATGCCCGGTATTTTAACACACCAAGCTCCGGCAGGTCAACCCTATACTCATCATGTCCCTTCTGATAATAGTTATAAAGATTTGTCGCCATATTATCGCTGTTAAACGCAGCTTCATCGTTGCGAATCGCATAGTAATAGTATCCCTGGCTCAGGATAAACACGATTTGCTCTCTTACGTCATTGATACCGATACCTTCAAGCTCCTCAAGCAGACGCTTTCGTGCAAAAACATCAATCGGAACCTTGAAATCATCCCGTGGATATAAAGTTCTTAATTCGTTATAAATTTTTTGCGCCTCGCTCTCATGGCCCGCCTGATAAAAGGAAAAAACGGCGTTTATCAACATATTACGGTGGCCGTTTTGAAGAGATTCATAGGTACCTTTTTCTTCCTCTGTGTTGTATTTTTCGATAATTGCCAGCGCAGATTTATTATAAGGTTCGAACATTCTCAAATCCGGACTTAAGAAAACCTCCTGTTTTATCATTCTTTGAGGTTCCTGCGAAGGATCAGAAGAAGCTATTTGAAAAACATAGTCATTAATGAACAATTTGCCGTAGCGAAAAAGATTTTGCAGGCTGTGAGCCACAATGCGGTCGGTGTTTGTTTCACTCATTTTGATTTCGCGGGACTCTTTATGGGCATTTACCCTCAAACCTTCGACAGCCCAGTAAATTGCATGGGTATCGGGATGCCGCCAATCCAGCGGCAAATGCAAATTCGGATCGTTCCAGTCGATAGGGCCATAGGTCTTGTTAAGCTCTCGCATCAAAACAGGATCGAGCTTCCACGTGTGACGCAGCTGGTAGGCATGCGCAAAAATATCGAATTGACTGATTGCCGTCGTAAACTTAGGCTCTTCCATCACTCTACCGACAGCGGGACTATATCTGTTGGGATCTTCTCTTAAAGACAAATATTTACTTATAAATTCTTTGTCCTCGGTAAAATTCTTATCCGCCGATCTCAAGGCATTGATAAGCTCGGCGAAATTCGGATCTCCCACAATTTCCTCCCACGTAGTCGGTGCCTTGGCAAGGGCGTCGAAATATTTATTATCCGCCGGGCCAAGAAGAGGCTGCATGGCCAAAGCCAACTGCAGTTTATAATATTTATTTGCATCGTCGGAAACACCGCCGATCTTATGCTGGAATATCCTTCCAAGCTCGCGGTAAAGCTCGATGTTTTTAAGTTTATACTTGCTTATTGCCTGGTCACGAAGCAGCTCATATCCGTTTTTGACCCAGCGCCATCGCTGCTCAGGCTGCGTTGCAGGTATGGTCACTGAAATATTATATGCCATGTTCCAGGCTTGAAACTCCCAAACAGACGCGAAACGAGGCTGTAAAATAGTAATCCATTCCGCAAGCTGCCTGGCATCGTAAAATTGCTTCTCCTCTTTAAGCTTGTCGGCCCGCATCCATAAAATATCCACTACCAGGCCGCGAAAAGCTCCCGTCGCAACCGTGGCAAATGCCAGCGAGGGTGGGATATTTTCAGGCTTGTCGATAATCAGGCCCATCTCCTGGCGATCGCGGTTGATGGGATCGAGCTGTAGACCGGCGGCGACAAGGAAAACAACCGCAAGGATAACACAGGCAAAACAAATTATTACATCACGCAAATTCATATAAAACACGAACGAATAATCTTATATTGATTCCTAATAGGTTAGACTATAATTTTCGCAATCTCCCGGGTGCCGAAGATAATAAAAGCAAGAATTAAAAGTAAGGAAGATTTAATAAATACCATAAATACCGCACACTGGGCTATTATTGGCCAGCTCAATAGTCTGGCGGGTACGATGAAACTTGTCGGATTGAATTTATCGAACTGTGGCAAAAGTCGAATCATCCACTTAATACTATAAGAATAAACCGCACTCATATTCGAGCCTAACGAGTCGAAAGATTCGATTACAAAATTACTGACGGCGGCGGTGGAAAAAAGAACCAGGCAAACCAGTATTGCCACGGGAAAAGACACGAACGTCGAAGTCAATATTCCAAGACAGGCCAGAAAAATCAACCGGAAAAGAATTAAAAGAACCGCCCTTATGTAATTGGCGGTAAACGTATCGGCCTTATAAAGAACCGCCAGACCGTCCGGAGGAAACGTAATACTCGTTCTGTTCAGAGGGAGATTCATAAAAGCTATGGCCAGATGTCCGTCCTCCGGCACAACACTGGCGGGAAATTCTATTTCATGGAATGTATCAACAGAATGTTTCAAAATCTTCTCGAAGGGCTCGGTACTGGGTTGCTCCCCGGTTTTCACATATCGGGGGTCACCCGCATACCATCTGCCATAGACCTGCATATCCGGTGGAGTAACAGCCACATCGTATTTGAACCTGATAAACATGCTTTTGGCCACGGGTTTTACATTGTCGAATTCCCAGATTAATGCCTGACCGACATCCGCGGCACGTTGTTTTAACTTCGCCTGGGCCGTCAACTCGGCAATAATCCGTTCAGGGGTGTAATCCGAAGGCAACCTGCCGCTTTTTTCAAGCTCTTTATATTTTTCTTCCACTTCCTGCGATACATCCACATCAGGAAAGGTCAGAGCGGCCCTTGCCGTGTAGAACTCATTATCGGCCCGAACAACCTCATCCTCGGTCGCTTTAAAGAACTTCGGCATGTATATGGCAAAAATGTAAATAAAAGAAGAAAACAGCACAAGCAGGACTATGTCAAGCAGCATTATACCCAGCAGCTTGCCTAATAAAAATTGAAAGCGGCGAATCGGCTTGGTAATAACGGTATATATCTGCCTGTACTTAATGTCACTTGTTACTGTATAAATCGATACTATGATAGTAAACAAACAGAGCAAAAGCCCGGTCAGGGAAAGACCATAGCTGACGAAAGTCTGCAATCGTCCCTTCAAAGTCTCGTCACCGGTCGTTGTTATACCCAGAACAGGAAGCAGGACAAGCAGCAATATAATAAAGACAACTGCTATCTTCATCCTTAACGCCTGCTTGACAGTATTTTTGGCGACAGCCCAGATGCTACGCATCGCCTGTATCTCCTGCTTATGAATTTTCAGTTTTTTTGTCTTGTTCTGTAGGATTTGACGGGCCCGTAAGACGGTCTAAAATATCCTTTTTGATCTGCCCCTTTTGATGGGACCGCTGAGGTTCGTGTTGTTCTTCTTCAACCTTCTGCTCCCGAGCTGCAGGTTGAGACCCGGATGTCTCAGTTGAGCCGGTTAATTCCGTAAGCAGTTGCTCATTGTGAACAGGGGTGGCTTTTTCATTGTAAACGACCTGCTCGGTCATTGATACTTTCTGCGCACCGTCTTGTG
>CAYVXS010000103.1:1355-8581 GCA_964454885.1 uncultured Pirellulales bacterium | reverse complement strand
CCGCCGGCACCGGCGTGGATACTGAAAAAGCAACTCTTCACATCTTCGGGCCTTGACAGCAGGCCGGCCAACTCCACCTGTTCGCATTTTTTAATAAGTACGCCCAAGTGGTTCTCCAACTGGCTCAATTCGTCTTTATCGTCAACAGAGACCGCCAGCTCATACAACTCACTAATGCCCTCAACCTCTCGCTGCAATTCTTCCACCGGCTCAACAACGGACTTGAGTCCGCTTAATTGTGACACGACCGACTGAGCGGCCTCCTGATTGTCCCAGAAGCCCGTTTTAGACATCCGGGACTCCAGGTTCTGCATCTGGGTCTTTTTATTGATTAAGTCAAAGCCAGTCCCGGATGTTTTCCACCCGGGCCGACAGTTCCGTTATCGCCGTTTTTATTTCTGCTGTTTCCATATTATCGTCCGTTGTCGTGCGTCATGCGTCAAACCCAATACGCAATACTCAATACGCTATACGCTAATTATATACCACAGATAAGCAATATCCGCAACCCCCAGGAAAATATTAGGTTAGCCCCCGCTCCCGTGGCGGGGGTATATACTTTCCCCACCCCTGTGGTGGGGGTATTTTGCCATTCCACCAAGAATTCATGTTTACCACGACCGCAGGAGTCGTGGCTAATCGGATTGGTGTTTATTAACGTATTCGATTCTTTTATTCAAACTATCCTGATTAAAGCAAAAACGCTTATCAAAACCGTGTGTCCAAATACGACCAGCTTTGATATGCTTGTGGAGTGCAAACATAGAAATATTCTTATACCTGCTGACAATCTCCTCGATGGATTCTTTACAAGGATGAGCCACCAAATGAACATGAGATTCACAAACAGCCAGCGCCTCAATTTTATGTCCGATTCTTTTTGCTTCATCGAGAATAGCCTGACGCACAATGTCTCTCTGCTGCGAGTTTAAATTCGTGGTTGTAGATTTTTGAAACCTTCGATTAGCTTGTTCAATTTCTTTATCGCCGGGAAGAATCCTGCCGTCTTTAACATAACCTCGTCGGTCTCCTTGCAGCCAACTGCCGTAGGTCGTCCAGGTCACCATATATCCGAGCATTTTAGACATAAGATTAGCACCCACCCCTGCGGTGGGGGTATTCTTTTACCCAATCCCCGTAGTGAGAGTTAATAAAAGCAATTATGAGAATTTCAGAAAATCCATGAACCATAAAAAGATTATGAATCCTCTTACGATTATAGACTATATTATTTTTTCTTAAATCTCGGTGTTATGCCAGGTTTTGCTCGGCCTCCTCTTCCACCTTGAGGCTTGCCATCCATTTCAACCATACCAAAATAGACTCTTTTACCATCCGTCCATACGAAGGTCTGGTTCCACCACGTTCGCTTAGACCTTGCAACCACATCGCTAGGCTTATAGTCGCAATTAATTGTACCAAAATAGATTGTTTTTTGATTATATGTGAAGTTTTTAAGATTAAATTTCAAAGAATTCTTTTTATCTTCCGGATAGTTTAGGAACTCGTATATCGTATTTGTTATAAACCTCTCTGTGTCGAGGTTTAAAATATTCAGGTCGTTTACATCTATTAATAAACGGATAGCACTCCCACCTTCCTGAATCTGAAACATGTTCTGCCCAACTGAATATCTCATGATTAAGTAGTCATCGAAACCTTCCTCCTCGATGTGGATCTTCTTCTGGTTCCCGTTGGGATCTTTCTCAAGACGATAGAAACCAGGTTTTGGTTTACGAATCGGAATGAGCCAGGTATTGGGATCTTCTGGAAGATACTTGTCTTTAATCATCATTTTGAGCCACTTCGTTGTCTCTAACATAACTTTTTTTGGTACAAGTGATTTATCTACCTTGGCTTTATCGAGATTTCTTGGCCACATTGAATCCTTATATGACAGACTTTTTTCGTTTAAGATAATCTGTAATTCATCTGATACGATTTGAACGTTGGGATCAATAATTTCCGGTGCTATCTTTTCGTAAGCTGTCACTAAGTTTCCTAAGATGATAATAACAGACAACATTATTGCTATTTTAATAATCCTCATTGTTCTTACCTCTCGAAATATCAATATCAAACCTGTAATTATGAATCGTTTTGGACAACAAAACCGCTCACAATCCAAGGTTGTTAATTCCCTGATGGATTAAAAAACCGCACATTTATTATACCAAGGTTATGATTAGCATAAAAGCTAAAAAAGCCTATGCCGAGTCATGGACATTTTTATTAGGTGTCTCGACTGCGCTCGACATGACAATTTATCTTCGAAAAATTGCCGTTTTTGGTTGCGTTAAGGGAGTTTTTGGGTAAAATAAGCAAAGAATTGAATAACGAATATCTAATACTAAATGTTGAATATAAAAGCACCCGGCTTCGTAATACTACGCCGCGGTAACAAAATGGGGGGAAACAAGTTAAAAGTTCAAAGTGTAAAGTTCAAAGTTAAAAAACAACACAAATATTCCATATTTAGCCACAAGGCCAGCCTGGCGGGGAAACCCGGCTTCGTAGAATGGAGTTTATCCTGAGCGGAGTCGAATGGGCTGTGGCAAGAAAAATTGAAAACAAACCCAATTTCAATTTGGGTAATTTAGCGCAAGCTCTTTTATGACAAGTGAATATATCATATCCTGCGCCAATCCGCGAAATCTGCGGTTGAAAAACAAAGCCAATTCTAACGGCAGAAGACAGAACACAGGAGGCAGAAGACAGAAGGAAAAATTGAAAACAAAGCCAATGTTAAATTAGATAAAATAACGTAAGCTCTTTGTTGACAAGTAAATAGGTGGAATTCTGGAATTTCCGGGATCAGAAAAACAAAGCCAATCCTTCGACTTAGCTCAGGACAAGTTTAAGGCCAATTTCACTTTTGCGGCTTGGGCGGATTGGAAATATACCGGATTAACTCGGCAACGCATGAGGCGAAAACCATATTGTTAATCTGTCCGCGAAAGACAAAAGCACCCCTGGAATCCTGGGAGGCGATAATACTTTGGATCGAGACTCGGAACATCCCGCCGCCTTTGGGCATAATCAGCTCGACTGGGTCCTCTTTAGTTCCATTTTCAGGAACAACCGGCGTTACAAGATTGTCTTTTTCGGCCATGAATTTGTCATATACATCAATACCGAGCTGGCCCCAATCACCCTGCCATGCATAGCCGGATCGGGCCTCCGGCTCATTGACATCCCGGCCGTCAGAAGTACTGTAACGCGGCCGGGTCGTTTCGGGATAGTAAAATCGCGCCCATCTGCCGTTCGGCAGTTGTGCCTTTTTGAGCCATTGATACGCAATCGGCATAGGTTCGAGAAGGGTTTCGTCCTTCGTCCAGCGGTACGCCTCGGTCAGGATAATAAAGGCGTGCCAGGTCGGCAATGCCCCGACTGAAGGCGGCTCAAACACTCTAGCCCCGGCAGGCTTACCGTCGTCGGTCGTTTGCGTGGACCAGCCGGAATTGCCGATCCGGTTGTTTTTGACCCATTTGGCGATTCTAATAGCCGCATCAAAGTATTTACTATCGCCGGTCCTCTGGTAGCCGCGAATCAAAGACTGAAAAACGCTGAGCATAACATCGTCGTTGAAGGTTGCCAGAGCGGAATAGCCCCCTGCCGGATAGGCCTGAGGGATGGAGCCGTTTTCCTTTTGTGCCTTGAGGAAAAAATCCAGACCATGCAAATAACCTTTATAATATTTCTCCTCCCGAGTAACCAGAGACAACTGGTAGAGGAATTCCACCGCCCCCTGGGTCACGTGGTCGTCCATCGTGGCATTTTCCATGAATCCTGTCGGCTTATCCGGCGGATTGACGGAACCCTGATGCACGCCATGCGGGCGGTCCGGCCCCAGCCACATCTCGAAGGCAAAGCCGCCGTCTTTACTGGCTCCGGCCAACAGAAGATTTCCTGCCCAACAGGCGGCATCCAGATACCTTTGGTCTTTCAAAACCAGGTAGCCCTGCAGCATTACCGTGCCGATATATGGCGTGCCGGGCCTCTGGATGCAGATCCAATCGGGACCGATTCGCCGCCATTCGCCCATACGCGTTTTCAGGTCCGAGGAATATCCGCTTGCCCAGCCGCCGCAAGTTCCATAATCCTCGTACTGCCGCTTAGCCATAATGGAAAGGTAAAAATCAAGTGCACGTTTGAGACAATCAGCAGCTTCCTGTTTGGTATTATTTACATCCTCAACAGGTTGAATAGTTTCAGGCATTTTCTCCGCATTCGCTTTCGGAGCAAAGCTCGGCGGAACGGAAGAAAAACAGACAACAGCAATATAAAGCAATTTTCGAATTGTCAAAATCCTGTAAACCATCACTCAATCTCTCCGGAGTTATTGAATCCAAACCGATATAACCATAGTTGCGTTGAATATGGCATGAATAAAAACAGGTCGAAATAATGAGCCACTCTTTTCATAAGCATAACCCATTCCCATACCAAGTATGTATAGCATCGGCCAATGCGATTGATTTACATGCATCGAAACGAATAATGCCGAGCTTATCGCAATCGCCGGCCAGGCCGAATTTTTTACGTTCAGAAACGAACGTATCATTGTTTGAAAAAGTCCCCGAAACAACAACTCTTCAAGTAAAGGTGCGACTATGACGGCAACAACCGTTACCAATATTCGAGACAACAACTGGGGATACTCGCTTAAATTCTCAAGCTCCTCGTGGCGCGGCATCTGGAAATCCGGACCGTATATTAAATGGCCAACGGACATAGTCAGCATCATCGCAACTATTAACAAAGGCCAAATCGCGATAAGATAAACGAAGGCGGCGGGAAGATCTTTATATATAGTTCTGACATTCAATCCAAAACCTTTTAGCCGCCGGACGAAAAAAGGTCTGACCGAGACGATAATTATGATAATAGACACTGATCCTGTTATAGAAATAACAAGATTGTCTAAAATAACACCCTGCGAATCGGGTAAATCGCCCACTAACCATTTAGCGATTAAACCTCCCAAAGCAACGGAAAAATACGATATAAACAGCAAAAGGAAAGGTAAAAAAAGGGGCATCTTATTTCGCCTTGGCCTCGAATGCTCCAAAGCCCTTGTGCCAAAGGACGTCCGGAGCAGCCAGTATCCGAACAGTAAAGCACCTGTCAGACAAAGAATAAAGTCCGCCAGATTTAGCGTATTTAAAAAACTTTTGATATTTTCAAGAACATTCATAGATATATATTTCCACAAACTTGAAAATAAAGCATGTTTGTATTACATTAGTGTCATCTTTTCAAGTGAAATGGTTCGACTTTCTCACCATCCTGAGCTTAGTCGAAAGGATAGATTATGGATATTTTTCGTATAGAAGGGCCGGTTAAGCTAAACGGCACCGTCAGAATCAACGGGGCTAAAAACGCCGCCCTGCCGATTATGGCCGCCGCAATCCTGGCACCGGGGAAAACTTCGCTCAAAGCAGTCCCGAATCTGCTGGATATTACCGTATGCAGCGAGCTGCTTACCGACTTAGGCTGTAAAATCAATCGCGAAAAAAACAATGACCTGTCCATCGACTCGACAGTCATCGATAATCCTGTAGGCGATTATGAAATCGTCCGCAGGATGCGCGCCGGTATTTGCATACTCGGGCCGCTGCTTGCCCGCTGCGGCAGAGCGGAAGTATCTATGCCCGGCGGATGTGCTATCGGCGACAGGCCCGTCAATCTGCACATAAAAGGATTAGAGGCCCTCGGCGCAAGAATCCATCTGAAAAACGGCTACATAGTAGCTAAGGCACCCTACGGCTTGAAAGGCAAAGAAATCTTTATGGGAGGCTCGTTCGGCTCAACCGTATTAGGCACGGCAAACGTACTGATGGCCGCGACACTCGCAAAAGGCCGGACCGTTATCGAGTCCGCCGCCTGCGAACCCGAAATTGCCGATCTGGCGAATTGCCTGAACAAAATGGGTGCGAAAATTACCGGCATCGGCTCCCCCCGCCTGGTTATCGAAGGTGTCGCAGGTTTAAGGCCTGTCGAATACAAGATAATTCCGGACAGGATCGAAGCAGGTACGTTCATGGTCGCCGCGGCGATTACGGAAAGCCTGCTGAAGCTGGAAAACTGCCGGCTTACCGATATGATGGCTGTTATCGATAAGTTGAGAAATATCGGCGTTGTGATTGACACTCACAACGACGGTTGTGTCGTCGGGCGTAAGGGTAAAATCAAGCCGACCGACATTACGACTCAGCCGCATCCGGGTTTCCCCACCGATTTGCAGGCCCAGTTCATGGCTTTGCTGTCACTCGCCGAAGGCAATAGCGTCATCATCGAAAAGATTTTCCCCGACCGGTTTATGCACGTAGCTGAATTAAATCGAATGGCGGCGAATTTACGCAAAGAGGGACAGGCGGTAATTGTTGCGGGAGTTAAAAAGCTCATAGCCGCCCCTGTGATGGCATCGGACCTGCGGGCGTCGGCGGCACTTGTCCTTGCCGGCCTGGCCGCCGAGGGAACAACCATAGTTAACAGGGTTTATCATATCGACAGAGGTTACGAAAGAATCGAAGAAAGACTAAATCCCCTCGGGGCAAAAATCACCCGCGAAAAAGAATAAGATACGGCATGGATTTTCCCGCTTCATTAATAATATTCTTTACGCACTCTGATTTACGTTTTATTATAATTTTATGATAAAAAAAGTTATATCAAAATTTTCCCTCTCGCAATGGCATAAGGAAAAAGACGACCTGCGGTACTGGTTGAGCAGGCCTCCGGAAGAGAGAATCGAGGCCGTAGAATTTTTAAGAAAGCAGTATTATGGAGATTCAACAAGACTTCAAAGAACTGTTAGAGTTATTAAACGCCCATAATGCGGAATATGTCATCGTTGGAGCTTATGCACTTGCATTTCACGGCGTGCCGCGTTTTACGGGGGATATTGATATACTTGTAAAGCCGGATTCGGACAATGCTAAAAATATCCTTGCGGCTCTGGAAGAATTCGGATTCGAATCACTTGAATTAAATGAATCCGATTTTAATGAGCCTGATAAAGTTATTCAGCTTGGTGTTGCCCCTGTTCGTATAGATTTGATAACATCTCTGACAGGCGTATCATGGCAGAAGGCATACTCAACTAAAGTAGCGGGAAAATATGGTGATTTGAACGTCTATTTCCTCAGTAAGGACCAATTAATATCGAACAAGAAAACGCTCGGACGTAAAAAAGACCTCGCTGACATTGAAGCACTCGAAAA
>CAYVXS010000103.1:0-1345 GCA_964454885.1 uncultured Pirellulales bacterium | reverse complement strand
ATCACGTGAGTAACCATAGTTTTGTGCCCGTTTTGTGTTCAGCTTCGAAAGCTCATCGAAATGACCTGCAAGCTTTCCATGTAAACTTGAGATTTCTTGTGGATTATTTAGATTTTCTTTGGGATCTTTTACCATACTTCTAATTCAAATAGGACCCTTTGGATCATCTTTTCTTCTGTCTAATAAGCTTTGTAACATTTCTCTGTAGTCTTTGTTCAGCATTTATACCTGCAAAAGCCCATGCCTGCTTAGTCAGCTCCCAGACCATGCCAACTCTCTCTGCCGGATCGGCATCGACATAGCCGTTATCTTCCTCGTGGAGTTTTTTCAAAACACACTTTTTACGATTAACTTTGAATTCCATTGTCGTTTATGATAACCGTCAAATTATACCCCGTCAACTTTCGTCTTCAAATAATACATGACAGTTTAATAAATTAGGTAATCCCTAAAAAATGTCTTTGCATGCGCAGCGCGGCAATCCTAAAAATCTAAACCCTATACCCTAAACGTTATACCCTATAAACACTAAATCCCCTCGGCGCAAAAATCTTCTTAAAAAAGAAAAATGGGCAGCTACCCTTATTTATATCCCCTGTTTATTCTAAGTATTGCCTCTATAATACTTCTATATACTTATGTTTAGAATTGAAATATTTTCTTACAAGTACTATACTTTTGTTGTTCTTAAAGAATTTGTTATGATAGTACTTAGGATCATCCTTCATTTTTTGAATAAATTCTGATAGCTTTTTCTTTATATCTTCATATATTTTTTTTATTTCTAGCGCATCCGCATCAAGTTTTTCAATAATTTCCAAAATAGAATCTTTGTTATTTTGAATTTTGAATCCATTATATATTAAATAGTCTTTTAAGAGATTCAAAATAAAATATTCACTATGAAGTAAAAAGTCTTCCTTATAAATTATATTTTTTTTGCTTGTTGATTCATCTTCAGCTTTTTTATATATCTTTTTATATTCTTTCCGACGATTATCGACATATTTGAATAGTTTCCAAGAAAACAGAAGCTTTTCCTGCAATACATTATCTTTTGAATTGAAAATATCATCATAGAAGCCGCCTTGATCTTTAATAAATATTCGTCCTTTTTCACTCTTAGCCTCAGAAGGTTTATTCAAGTATAATGCTAAAAATGCTTGTGCAGCATTTTCATTACTCATTATTTTGTTTTTATAATCTGAACCCAATAAATTTTTCTTTTCTGTAGAAGTTGGATGTAACGAATCAATTTCACCTCTTTTTCTTTCATAAAAATAACCATATGCATCAAATAAAACTGTTTGAATCTTGGTTTGAATTTCATCATTGGAACATAAAT
>CAYVXS010000102.1:0-8582 GCA_964454885.1 uncultured Pirellulales bacterium | reverse complement strand
AATTCAGAATACAGGAGACAGAAGTCAGAAGAGAAAAATCGAAAACAAACCCAATATTAAAATGGGAAATTTGATATAAGTTCTTTGAAATAAGAAGATTATGGCGAATCCGGCTTCGTAAGACTACCCTGGGGCAAGAAAACGAACCCAATCCTGCATCGTCTGCGACTATGCCGGGACAAGTTTTGGTTAGTTTGCTGGCCCGGCTACAGTGGATTGGTAAGGTTTTATTAGCCGACAAACATTATATATTGAATGTACGTACTGTAATAAGGTAACGTGAAGAATAATGCGTTTTGAATACAAAATTTAGAATAAGTACAGTGATGAATTTTATAAAAACAGTGATTGTGGATTTTTGGGCTACGGTCTCTGAAATGTCTCCGTACCTGCTGTTTGGCTTTTTCGTGGCGGGAATTCTTTCGGTCCTTGTCTCGCAATCTTTTGTCGAGAGGCATCTCGGCGGCAGAGGGCTTTGGCCTTTGTTAAAGGCATCGATTTTCGGAGTTCCGCTGCCTTTGTGCTCGTGCGGAGTCATTCCCGTATCCATGTCATTGCATAAACACGGAGCGAGCAAAGGCTCTACAATAGCATTTCTGTTATCGACACCTCAAACCGGTGTGGATAGTATCTTAGTTACGTTGAGTCTTCTTGGCCCTATCTTTGCCTTTTTTCGGCCGGTGGCTGCATTCATTACGGGAATAGTCGGCGGGACTTTCGTTGACATATTCGAGAAAACAACTAATACCGAAGTGCACCACAGGGAGACATGTACCGACGAATGCTGCAGTAATCCCCAAAAAAAAGGAAAAATCGTCAGGGGATTAAAGTACGGCTTTGTCACTCTGCCGCGAGATATAGGCAAGGCGATGCTGATTGGTTTGGTCATTGCTGCTTTTATTTCCGCTCTTGTGCCGGATGGATTCTTCGCCGAACATCTGGGAACAGGGATTTTTGCGATGGTGGTGATGATGTTCTTAGGCATACCGGTTTACGTATGCGCAACGGCATCGGTTCCCGTAGCGGCGGCTCTTATAATGAAAGGTTTAACTCCGGGAGCGGCACTGGTTTTTCTTATGACCGGTCCTGCTACGAATGCCGCCTCGTTCATGACTATCTGGAAAGTACTGGGCCGCAGGACTGCATTAACATATCTGGCTACCGTGGCCGGATGTGCCCTGCTGGGTGGTATTTTGCTTGACTTGTTTGCCAAGGGTGTAAAATTTGAGGTAGTGATGCGGCATGGCTGGATGCTGCCGGATATTCTGAAATACGCCTCGGCAATAGTCCTTTTTGCCGTTATCGGATACGCACTATTCAATAAGACCAAACACGCCCCACACAGTGAAAGCAGTACTACTGAACAAAAGTAACCACACCGAAATTATCGGGCGACCATTCCGGGAAAAGCCCATCGCCCCAGTTTATTTGTGCTTCAAGGCCGCGACCGTCGTTGTCGTTGAGCTGAATTGACAGCCCGATTTTTGTACCGAGATTTCCCTGTACGCCAATTTCCGTCAGGGGAATACGCAGCTCATAAATACAAAAACCCTCACTATACATAATGGCCATTTCATAGATGGATGAGTCCCGGAACAAGTGCCCCGACCGGCGTCCGCCGCTGTACCGGGGCGGTCTGAGTATTGTGTACATGCCGCTGCCGCCTCCCGGGGGTTCGGAGGAGATGTAATAAGCAAAGGCATTCGCCTCGGCGTCGGGACCACGGTGGGTCGGGTCGATTCCCAGAATCAGGCTGTCACCTTCGATGAATTCATCTGCAACTAACTGGTCCGATCCGGTTGTATAGTGAATATCGTCCCGAACCCTGAAAGCTATGTATAGATTTTCCTGGTCCCACATCAGATATCCAATGGCACTGAGATTGTCCGGTGACCAGATATAACTGTCGGTCTGGTTTGTTATTTGGTTGCTTCCTATGAGCGGAATGGGACATTTTTTTACCCAATCGTTCAGGTCGCCGTCAATTGTCGGTACTTCTTTGGTTCTGTGTGCTTCCGCGGCGTAGTCGGTTCCATCGAAAATCGTAACCCGGATGTTGTCCCACATCGCCCAGCCTTTGCCGTTCGCTACAGGCGTAAAACTGACGCGATCGGTATCGACCGGCATCTGCTTGCGGCATGTAAACACCTGCCAGTATGGATTGTTAGTACCGCAGGAAAAGACCTGGACATCATAAAGACGTTTCTGACTCCCGTCGGAAAGGTACTGGGTCATGTTCGAGCCGGTCCCCATATTCTCGTTACATACCCAGGCTGTATAGAGATAACTCTGGCCGCCTCGCAGGTCAATCGTACGATTGATGTATTCCCATCCGGAAGTGTTTTCGAACTTGATTACATGTTCTCCGAGACCATCTTTAAGACCTTCGGAATCTGCCCATTTTTTTGTTGTACTGTTGACCGACCAGCCTTCGGGGCCTCTGCCTGTTGTGTCGGAAGTTTCGAAGTCTCCGTTTACTATCAGGTTGCCTAATGCCTCCGGAGATATGACCGACAGAACAACCGGCTTGTCGATTTGAGGCAGCTTTTCCCAGTCGAAATGGAATTGTAGATTGATTGTATAGTCTTTATCCGGAATGTCTTGCGGAATAACTATTTCAACCTCATAAATTTCCTTTTGTTCCGGTTCGATCCTGAAAGATACAGGCGCAACCGCAGGCCAGTTGGCAGGAACAGTTACATGAATATTGCCGGTAAGCTCACGGTTATATAAATTATTCAGTTGTACCGATAATTTGCTTTCTTCGCCTTTAAGTATGCTCAGATGCGGAGCTGTTCGCCGGGCTGTTGCCACATTCGAAGACGTACCGGCGCTTACGCTCGATGTTTGTGCTTGTGGTACGACATAGGCTTTTAAGACATCCGGGTCCGCCTTCTCGATGAAATAAGGTAATTGATTTAACTGTAGTTCCGCCAGGCCGCCGGGAGTTGACAGGGTGCTTTCATTGCCCTGGTAATCGGTGATGAGTATGTATTCGGTACCGACGTTAAGCTTGACCATCTCACCATTTTGTTCGTAAGTTGATGCAACCATGATAGGTTTGTTGTCCTGCTCAAAAAGATGGAACAATCCACCCTGACCAAGCATAAAGACTCCCTGCGGTTGTGCGTGTGCCATCTTGCCGGTGAAAACGGCTAACGTAGCAGCGACGGGGCGGGGACTAAGGTCGTCAAGAAGGTAACTGAAATTGCCGGTTGCCGAAGGCTCGCCTCCGAAGTAGATGATTTTTTCACAGCCGGCGGCAAGCTCATCGGTCCACTGGTCGAGTATCCATTTGCATTGTTCGATATTCATAAGCTCTTCGAGCGGCGGCACGGCCCATGCGTTTAAACCTTTGGCCGATTCGTCATCCCATACGGCGACGTTGTTATAACCGGCGGTATCGAGGTCCTGTCGCGCCTCGATGATACCGTCGCCGTTTTGATAATGAACGGGAAGAACATCGATATAGTTACCCACTCCCGCTGTGAGTAACTGTTTCCTGAAGCTTCTTGGAAACAGTCCACCGGCCAATATTGTCACTATGTTGGGATCTATTGCTTTGGCGGTTTCCGTGCCTGTCCTGCACATTGTCACATAATTATCTACCGGATTCTCACAGTCTCCGGGCGTTATCTCGTTGAGCCATTCCCATCCGTAGAATTTGCTTTTAAGTTGTGTTGTCACTGTCGTTACGAAATCCCGCCAGGCGTCTTGGTTACAGTCGAAAGTCTGGTAACTGATGGTTCGAGCCTTTTCCAGGAATGCGAATGGAGGTGGATTAGTGACACACAACCAGACTTTAATACCGTATAGACTCGCTGCTTCCAGTTGGGTTTTTAGTTCATCGAGCTTGTATAGGTCCGGTCCCGGCTGCAAATTATACCATCGTGTGAAGCGCCTGCAGGTTGTCAGACCGAGTCGCTCGGCGATTGCCCATATTTCATCACTGCATATATAATCCTGAATTGTCATACCGAATCGGGTTGGTTGGCCGTTGGTGATAGATTCGAGATCGGGGATTCGGGCGAAGGTCGTACTGCGTTTTTCCCAGCCGGGGACATCGAGCTCGATCAGGAAAACACCGCGTTTGTAAATATCAGGTTCGATAATTATTCTTTGCCCGTTTTCTTCCGCAGCGAATTCTTTTTGTCCCTGGGCAACGAGCATTCCGGTAGTATCGAAAATTTTATAGGAAAGTGTTTTACTTTCTCCGGGATTATCGAGGTTCTTGAGCTTGATTTTCAACCGGACGGGTTCATCGTAAGTGAAAAGATTACCCGGTACATCTGTTTCGATATCATAGTGACCCCGGCTGCCGATAAAGCTGCATTCGTTGCGGACATGCCAGGGCCAGTCATTTTTGTCGGCATCTCTGAAGCCGGATAGAAGCAGGACGGGATTATTTTTTTTGACTAATTCGAGATCTTCGGGGACAGTGAAAGTAAAAATGTGACGTCCTCTTCCTGGTGTGCTAAGCATTATCTGGCGACTCATATCCGGGTAGCCGATGTGGCCCCGCTGAGTTGTGTATTTGCCGTCGGGAGTGTCAATCCAGGGACCTGTCCCCCATAAGTAAAGGTAAGTGGTACCGAAATGCTCCGAGGGATCGAGATAGTATTCCACTGGGACTTGCCATGTTTGACCTGATACCAGTTGGCCGTCGGTATTCGATATGTCGATGTAAATCCAGCTTTTATTATAATTGCATGTCTCGGCAGTATCTCCGGCGGCGAATACACAGCATGACACGAACAAACTCAATGCGAGAAAAAAAATAATCGGAAATTTTTGGTTCATGCTAAGACTCATTTTCATCACCCCACCAACTATTTTAGTCAACCCTTTATGAGTATAAGATTAATAATATTTCTTATTATAAACAATTTGTTATGATGAACTCAAGCCTGCATTTGTTTATTGTGGTATTTTTAAGACGCCGGCCCCCTGCATTTTCCCCTGTTTGAGAAGAATCAAAGCTTCATTGGCGTTTTCGAACTCAAATTCCTGCACCTCCGGGATAATTGGAATTTCGGCAGCTAATGGCAGAAATTCTTCCGCATCCTGGTGTGTTATATTTGCAACGCTTTTAATTTCCTTTTCCAGCCATAGGTGGCTCGAATAATCCAGTTGGAGCAGAGATTCTTTGTCTTTGTTTTCCTTGCGTATGGCGTTGATGACGATTCTACCGCCTTTCTCCAATACTTTAAGAGCCTCGACTATCGGATTCCATGCAGGGGTGCAATCGATGGCGCAATTTATTTTTTCAGGCGGAATTTCTCCCGTTGCTCCAGCCCAGTCGGCCCCCAGTCTGGTTGCCAGATTCTGGTGGTCTTTCTGTCCGGCCCTTGTGAATACAAACACTTTCGAATTCGGGTATTTGTATTTAACTATCTGGATTACTATGTGGGCCGATGCCCCGAAGCCGAACAAGCCAATAATCTGTCCATTTCGCAGGCCGGTCAGTTTCAAAGCCCTGTATCCGATCGCCCCGGCGCAAAGCAGTGGGGCCGCCGCCGAGTCGGAGAATACTTCCTGGATTGGATAAGCGAAATCTTCCGAGACTACTGTATATTGGGCATATCCTCCGTTGGTGTCACAGCCGGTACCGCGAAATTCGGGACATAAGTTCTCATTACCCTGTCGGCAGAAAGTGCATTTTCCACACGCAGAGTTTATCCATGCAATCCCTACCCTATCTCCCTGCCTGAATTTGCTTGTCCCGGCACCGAGAATATCAACTTTTCCGACGATTTGATGACCTAAGATAACGGGTAATTTCGATTGAAGCCTTCCTTCTATCTCATCAAGCTCGGTATGACAGAGTCCACAGACAGAAATTTTTACTCTGATTTGTTTTTTCCCCGGTTGAGGAATCGGCATGTCCCGAAGTACCAGAGGTTTGGTTTCGATCAATGCGGTTTCTTTTAGCACCAATGCCTTCATTGCTTAATCCTTCTTTTGGTTCTAATGTTTACGATTAGCTTCAATGAAGCAGGAATTAAGTTATCAGCAATTTTTGTGAAAATAAATAAAAATATTGATTTGAACCTTAGCTTTGAAACTAAATACATACATATATTATGATTCCATCAGGTTCTTATGGATTATATTTATTTTCAACATACCTTGCAGGTACAATTGAATTGACTTGGCCACGCTTTTATGTTAAGGTAAGTATTGATAAGATAAGATGTTATTAAAGAAATCATATCAGTATATCGGTCCATGTAACGAGGAGCGGGCAGGTTAAGGGTGTTTTGTTATATGAAAACCTTGCTTTCAAATTTGCTGTTGGCCCTTTTTTTCGCCTGTTTTGTGGAAGCTGATGTTTCCCAATTGCAGCAGACCGAGATTCCTCTGGTTATCAACGAATTAATGGCATCCAATAGCAGCGTTACAACCGATCCGCAGGGACAATATGACGACTGGATTGAACTTTATAATTACGGATCAAGTACGATTGATATTGGAGGTATGTATCTGACGGATAATTTGTCCAACCCGGCAAAGTGGCAAATCCCCGTTTCGACGAACATTCCTGCGGGAGGTTATCTTTTAATATGGGCCGACGACGATACCGACGATTCCGGGCTGCACGCGAATTTTAAGCTTGAATCCGAGGGTGAGGAAATCGGCCTGTTCGATAAAGATGGTGAGACTTTGATTGATAGTGTTATTTTCCCCGAACAGACTAACGATATCTCTTATGGTCGCGATCCGAATGCGTTTGAAAATTGGCGCTTTATGTCAACCCCGACTCCCGGAGATTATAATAGTGATGCTTATTTGGGTGAGGTTGTAGTTCCTGAAATCAGCCAGAAACATGGTTTCTATGAAACACCATTTATACTTAACATTGCTACCGAAACTGAGGGGGCCGATATATATTATTCACTTGATGGTTCTGAACCTTATCTGATTGGTTCGCGTGGTTCGATTACGGGGACAATTTATACAGGCCCTATTCAAATTAGCAGGACCACATGTTTTCGAGCGCAGGCGGTCAAAGCGGGATGGAAAAATTCGAAAATCGTGACATGTACCTACATCTTCCTCGGTGATGTTATTACGCAGTCTCCCAATGGTCAGACCCCGGGAGCCGGATGGCCTTCTCAGGGAAGCGTCAACGGTCAGAGAATAGATTATGGTATGGATCCTGATATAGTTAATGATCCCCGATACGCCGGTCTTATAGCGGATTCGCTGCGTGCGGTTCCTACTATTTCATTAGTAACTCAATTAAGCAACTTGTTTGGTTCTTCAAGTGGTATTTATGTAAATGCAGGAAATGACGGACAGAGTTGGGAGCGTCCTGTGTCGGTTGAATTAATTTATCCCGACGTCAAAGAAGGATTCCAGATAGACGCCGGTTTGAGAATCCGGGGAGGATTCAGCCGTACCGGTAGCAATCCGAAACATGCCTTTCGATTGTTCTTCCGTGACGAATATGGTGACGCAAAATTGCGGTATCCCTTGTTTGATAATGAGGGTGTCGGTGAATTCGAGAACGTTGATTTACGAACAAGCCAGAATTATTCATGGTCTTTTCAGGGTGACAGCAGAAATACTATGGTTCGTGAGGTGTTTTCACGCGACCTCCAGGGACAAATGGGCCATCCTTATACTCGAAGCCGTTATTACCATCTTTATATTAATGGTCAATACTGGGGTCTCTTCCAGACTCAGGAACGTTCCGAGGCTTCTTATGCGGAGTCTTATTTTGGAGGGCAGAAAGAGGATTATGATGTCGTAAAATCGGATCAGGGCTATAGTATGGCCGCTACGGATGGTAATATGAATGCCTATCGTCGTCTCTATGATGCAGCGATAGCGGGATTCCGTGATAATGCGGCATATTATCGAATACAGGGCATGAATCCTGATGGCACGCTGAATCCGAACTATGAGAAACTGCTCGATGTGGATAATCTTATCGATTATATGATAATCGAGTATTATACAGGTGACAGGGACGGGCCGGGCTCGCGTTTTGTTAACAGGCCGAATAATACCTATTGCATTTACAATAGGAATCATCCGGATGGATGGAAATTTTTCCAGCACGATTCGGAACACTCGCTTGGTGTTCCCGGTGATGCGGATAATATGGTGACACCATTGACGTCGGCGGGGGCCCAGTGGAGCTACTTCAATCCGCATTGGTTACACGAACAGCTCATTTCACAAAATGCCGATTATCGCCGACGCTTTGCGGATCGCGTACAGAAATATTTATTTAACGGCGGTTTATTGACACCGGAGGTTTCAATAGCTCGGATAGACGCCCGTGCTGCCCAGATCGAGCTTGCAATCATTGCTGAGTCGGCTCGATGGGGCGATAGCAGCCATAATCCGGCTTATACAGGAGATAATTGGCATATAGCTGTGGAGAATGTCAGAAGCTGGATCGAAAATCGAAATCCAATTCTTCTTGGTCAATTTTTATCTCAGAACTGGTTCCCGGATATCGATGCTCCGGATTTCAATCGACAGGGCGGGTCTGTTTCAAATGGCTTCAACCTGTCAATGAATGCTCCGAGAGGTATAATATATTATTCCCTCGACGGTTCGGATCCCCA
>CAYVXS010000101.1:0-8606 GCA_964454885.1 uncultured Pirellulales bacterium | reverse complement strand
ATAAAAATTAGAAAAATTTTTTAAATTAAGAATTGATAGAAAAAAATGGCTTTATAAGCTCAAAAAACCACTTATTCCAGAGAAATTTATTGGAAAATGCTAATCTATTAAATAACCCTAAACTACCTGTTGTTTACGGAATGCCTCCGCTTCCCAGTTATTAATGAAATCCTGCTGGCGTCTGTTCAGGGGATTTATCCCCCCGAACTTCTGGGCATGCATACGCACAAAAAGTGAGCCGTTTGTTATTTCTGCAATGACCGGGGCCGTTTTTTCATTGGCAGCCACAAACAGCCCCAGACCTTTGATTACAAAAGCCGCAGAGGGTTTTTGCCCTCTTGCAATCAGAAATTTCAGTTTCCGTGATATTATTTTACTGTCACAATTTTCCAGCCACATTGCCGAGCCGTTGGCATATACCAGCTCATCCGGATTTAAAGCAGGCGTTGCTAAAAGTTTTTTCACATCTTTTCGCTGCATGAACGTAGTCACTGTTGTGTCGGCGCCGAAGAAATTAACCGACACATCCTGCTCTGTCGCATCGAAAACAGCCCGGTGTATTGCCTCGCTCGCTCTGGTAATTCCTTCCTTGGAAGGGAATTTCATCTTGTGTGACTTAAACGGTTTTAGTTGACTATTGCAGGTTCTTATAACCTTTCGAACCAGTCGCAGTGCAGCATCGGCAGTACCGGCCGTCACAAAAAGACCATGCTTTTGAAGAAGCATAATTGCCGGCTTTTTACCGAATTGCTTCTGATATTTATCAACGAGACCGGCGATTTTTTTCGCTAACATAAAACCCGGGTCCGCATACGGCACCCAGAGCGGCGGCATTTTTTCACCTTTGAAAAGTTTTTCGAGCCTAGCCCTGCCGTTTTTAGCACTGACATATGCAGCCAACACTAAAGGATGCAAATGAATCACGCACTTATCGAGACAGGCATGTAAGTGCGACTCCACGGACGGTCTTGCGCCGCTTGTCACGTTGTCGTCGCAGGCAAGCAACAGCCGATCAACAACTTCCGGCTCCCGAACAGAGGCGTTAAGCTTCGCCAGAGTATTGTCCCGGATAATGGAAAGAACCGGCTCAAGTCGCATTCTCCGCCAGCCTTTTTTTGCGTTCATATCTTTTAATGCTGTCCCGCTGGCTTTGATGTACATGAATTTGCCTTCGTCGGTCTTTACCGAGGTATTGCCTCCGCCGCCGGCAACAAGAGTCGAATCCTTGCCGGTAACATTTGAAATCTTTATCAAATCCGCCAGTGCTTTATCCATTGGTGCCTATCCTTTTTGCTCCGCAGTTATTTTGCCCTGCTCCTTTTAATATTCCATATTGTCGCGGTGACAAAATAAATCACCGTCGGCCAAATCAGGATATTCTTGAAACCAGCGAGACTTTTCATATAGGTATCGCTATTAGAAAAGTACACCCGGAGCGGCAAAACCACACACGTCGCAAGCATTAACATTGCAATAATCGCACAGACCGTCATGACGGGATCTTTGCTGTATTTATCCTTGGTAGCTTGAGGTGGCTGTGAAGATTGCGCGACGGCACCGGATTCGGTCTTTTCCTGCGGCTGATCGTCGAATTTCTCACGAGCACCGGCCATTGAGGCAAATATAATATACAGTACAGAAGTCAGCAGCCAGATCGGCACAAACAAAAAGAATAAATGGATGATGTTAAGTACCTGAGACGTAATAGCAACGGCAATGGCAATGCCCCAGCTTAACAAGGCAGGCCAGCTTACAAGCAGCTTCTTTTTCGAGACCCAGTACCGGGTCAAACCGATTCTGGGGAATATCCAGTGCTCGACAAAAACAATCGCCCCGACGGGCATCAGCAGCAGACCATACCAGCCGACAAAATCCAGCAGCTTGGTGAATACAAAGGGTGAGCAGGCAATCACCGTCGTCACAGCACCAGCCAGCAATGTCACTATCCACCTCGGCCAGCCGGGCGTCACTGCCTGAAACGCCAGACCCGCCCTGTAAAGTGTAGGATTGGAAGTGGTCCATCCGGCGATAATAACGGCAATGATGCCGACAGTTCCGAGCGACTGCCACGCGACGCCCCCGGCATCCAGCTCGCTCATTGTCTTGCCTACGAGAATGGCCGTGGTGGCGCCCATAATGCCGGCACAAATCCACGCCAAATAGTGGCCGAGAAACATACCGAAGGCCGAGTATAATCCATAAGACGATCTCCTGGCGTATCGCAGGATGGCCATATCGGACAAGCCCCCGTGCATCGCCAGGTTACAAATCCACGCGAAGGCCGCCACGTGAAAGAAACCTATCGGTGCCTGCCCGTCCGGGGCTTTGCCCGTCCAGATCGCCTTGTTCGCAATCGTCCAGAATTGTGACAAGCTGCCCATCGGCTCACCCAGAATTTCTTTGGACAGCGCCGGTAGCATTACAATTGCACCGGCAATAAACATCAGGAACATCCAGGGCGAACAGACTTCCGCGAACTGGGCCAGCTTCTTGAAGCCCAGAATAGCAAGCGTCACGACCACCGCACCGACACCGATAACAACCAGTACGAAACGAATGTCCGTCGGTATCCACCCGGTCTGTTCAGGGATACCGAAAGGAATACGCACAGCCGAGGCCGAAACCGTGATCATACAACCGGCCAGAATACAAAAGAGAATGGCATTTAGAATATTGTAGATTGTCGTCGTCACCGGCCCGGCAATTTTCCGCAAATACCAGTATAGCGTCAGTCTCGTCTGTACCGCAATCGGCGCACAGACTAATGTCCATGTCAGTACCGCCAGCGTGTTGCCGACAATCAACCCAAGAAAGATGTCTCTGGCCGTCGCGCCCCAGGCGACAAACAAGGCGCCGATGACAAATTCGGTACCGGCGACATGCTCACCGGCAAAAACTCCGGCAAAGTGCTTACCCGGCTGAAGCTTGTCCTGTGAGACAGGTTCACGCTCGAATTCATAGAGCGCATCCAATCCTTTTATGGCACCATCCTTTCTTACACTCGCCATTTGTTCTCCTTTCCTTATTATGTTCAACGAGTTTATCTTAAGTTCGTCACTTTATCTTCGTATTGTCTGACCTCTTTCAGCCATTCGGTTCCGACGGGCACATTCTGCTTAGTGCAGTAATAATCCCATACCGCGCCGAAAGGTAGAGTCTTAAGCTCTTCGAACATGGCCAGACGTGTAGTATAATCGCCGCTTTGTTCGGCTGCACGCAGTTTTTCCGCCGGCTCAAGCAATGCCAGAAGCAGCGCTTTTATCATGCAGCGCGTACCGATGACCCATGCGGCCACCCGATTTATACTGGCGTCGAAAAAGTCCAGGCCTATATGAATTTTGTCGAGTTTGCCGCTGCTGATAATTTCCCGGGCAATGGCGCACAACTCATCGCTGAGAATTACCACGTGGTCACTGTCCCAGCGTACCGGGCGGCTCACATGCAAAAGTAGCTCCGGAACAAACATTAGCACGGACGATATTTTATCGGAAATCACTTCCGTCGGATGAAAATGTCCGGCGTCCAGACACAGCAGTTTTTGCCGCGACACGGCGTAACCTAAATAAAACTCATGCGAGCCGACCGTGTAGCTTTCGGCGCCTATGCCGAAGAGTTTGGATTCGACCGCATCCAAATGGATTTTCGGGTCGAGCTTCTCGACAAAAATTTTATCCAGCGAATCGACCAGTCGCGCTCTCGGTCCCCAGCGATCCACGGGGATATCTTTATACCCATCGGGAATCCATACATTCGTAACTGTTGCGCTGCCAAGCTGTTTTCCCATTTGGGCCCCGATTTTCCGGCAGGCGATGCCGTGTTCGATCCAGAAATCGCGAATGCCCTTATCGATGTGGCTGAGCGTGAAACCATCGGCCGCTTTTTCGTGGGAAAAATATGTCGGATTGAAGTCCATCCCCAGGCCGTTGTCCTTCGCCCAGTCAATCCAGCTCTGGAAATGCTCGATGGTTATCTCGTTGCGATCGACAAACTTCCCGCCGTTGTCTAAGTAACAGGCGTGAAGATTCAGCCGGTGTTTACCGGGAATCATGGACAGCGCTTTTTCTATATCGGAGCGTAATTCATCGATTGTCCGAGCTTTACCCGGATAATTCCCCGTGGCCTGAATTCCCCCGCCGGAAAGTTCCGCACCGGCGGTTTCAAAACCACCGACATCATCACCCTGCCAGCAGTGCAGCGATATGGGAATCTTTTTCAGTAGTTTCATTACATCATCGGTATTAACACCTAACTCGGCGTAACGCTGCTTAGCTAACTCATAAGCCTGTTCAATGTTTTTCATAATAACGCTCTTGCTCCAAACTAAATTTGATCTATTAGTCCTTATACTTTTCCAGAAGTTTTTGCTCGGCCTGCTTTGTCCAGAGACCGTCATTAAGACAGTCCGCAACATCTGGCATTTTCTGCTCCATTTCACTTAACGGTACCAAGCCCATAGTCCTGCAGGCCGGATAAACAATTATTTTACCAGCAACGGACCGATTTTCAACCGCACGTATTCCATCGGTGGCGCCGGCAAGTCCGCACACAGCGGCCACGCTGAGATTCGTATCGAGTCTGCCCGACTCGACTTTCTCCAGCATTCGTCTCATATCTTCCAAAGTCGAACCACTTGTCCCGATGAAATACAATCCTTTCTCGATATACATATCGAGGTCTATCTGCCCTGTCACCGTAGCGGGGATACCTGCGAAAATATTTATCAGGCAACGTGGTGCGGCATCTTTTACTGCGGCGGAAACTAAAGCGGGTATCGGCGCCATTAAAACCGTATAGTCGAAAGCCATGGTGATTCTCTCTTTCGCAGGATTATATGTCTGATGCCAAATGGAATTTTTATCCGCTAAAGCCTCGGTGATTTTTGATAAAGTCGCCAGTCTGCCGTCGTCCACGTCACCGGCGAAAACACTAACTCCCTCAACACCCTGGCAGATATTGCGGACAACGTGCATCAATCCCATCGGCCCACCGGCTCCAACGACATTGATTTTATCCTCAGGCCGTATCTCGTCGGTATAGGGAATTATTTCCATAGAATTAGCCGGATCCAAATCTTTCGTACCAACTATCCTGATACCACCGTAGTGAACTCTTCCCACTGGGGTGACAACATCTCTGCCGAAACTTCCCCCGCAAAGCACAATATTCAACAAGCCGCTTGTACCTATCTTTGCAAATAACGATTCGACGATATCGGCATTGCTCCCAAAATAAATCACATCGTCAAATCCGGCTTCGGGTAAACTCGATATATCAGCAGCCTCTTTCACCGGCACACCAAGTTTGTCCGGCGATGCAGCCCGGCCAAACCATGTTATTTGCCCGGGCCGATCATATTGGTCGAACAGATTTTCAAAAACACCCCCAGTGACATCATTATCGACAACAACGAGCATCTTTCCTCCGGCTTTTATGCCGGTGCGTTCTTTCGAGGCATAGGCATCTTCAACACAGGCCCAGGGCTCAACAAGCGCAATCGACGAGCGAGATAGTTCCTTGCCGACGGGCAGAAGCATCGATTCTCCTTCCGGAGATGTGATGATTCTCGTATCCATCAGGACGTATTCCTGCAATGCCCCTTCGAAATTATATCCGAACGCCGCATTGCTGCTCGCAGCCGTTGGAAGCCAGCGATAATCCGTTTGCACAAGGTATCTCCGGCCCGGCTCAAAATCCTTTACTCCGTCACCGACAGCCTCGATTCTAACAACAGCTTCATGCCCGGGGACCGTCGGAGCTTCGCCGGGGACATAACTGGGAATCCTTTCCAGAATTTCAAGATCGATACCGGAGACAATCTGACTTTTACGAACATGGCCGGAAAATTGCTTGAGTAATTTCAAATCGGAAAAGCAAAGACCCACCGCCTCCACACGGCAAAGTAATTGATGCCTTCCCGGCCTGAAAACTTCCTTGGATTTATTCAGAACAAGCTCATCCGGTCCAATTAATTGCACTGCATATTGCTTATCCGGCAGATTCGACATTATTGATTCCTTGAAACTTTTAGCTCTGCTTCTTCCCAAATATACCTAATATTTGTTCGGTTGTCGTATCCTCACTCAATCCGGCAAGTTTATCTTCATCCCGCGGTTTGAGTAAATTTCCAAGTTTTCGGAAAAATTCATTTTTTTCAGCGACACTCTTAAAATTTCCGGCGGCCCATCGGCTTGTATATCCCAAGCCGCATTGCTGTTGAAGCACCGAATGGGCGTAAACAATATGTGCACCTTTCAAAAATACCGGCACAAGCTCAGCCAGCTCGGGTGTATCGAAACTATCCACAAACTTTTGTCCGGGGCTGTTCATCTCCGTCCCGACCACGACGGGTAAATGCCGCTTTTCAGCCACTTCCACAACAGCGTAAAGATTATCGAGCTTCACGTCTTTCGCACCGGGCGTGTAATTACGATCCGGGATAATATTCAATGCTACGGATCCTGTGCTCATCGAAACATCGAGCAATTCCTCGATGACCTTTTCCCCGTCACTTGTCCCATCCAGCCACGTGTGCACAGGCATCCCTCCGGAGGCAAGGATGAACTTATTCGTATCGGCCATTAGAGGGAACGAGCCGGTATCCGGCTGGACATATCCGACTCCGCCTCGCTTCATTGTTTTTGCCCGAATCGTATTAAGAAGCTCCCTGCTTTCAGGCAGATCTGTTAACTTGATTTCAACTCCGAGCTTTTCACTCCAGAAATCGGCAAGCTCCTGTCCGGTGCCGAAGATTTCCGCAGCCTTTCGGGCATAAGCAAGGCTGATGTGACGCTCGGTCGCATTACCGGCCGGTGTCAGAACAAGCACATCCTGTTCATAATCCAATTCGGCGGGTTTGAGATGCCGGTTAACCCTGCTGCACAGGAGCTGATTTCTCTGCTGGGCCGTTCGGCGAAGATTAAGCAAAAATTCCTTCTGTTCGCCCTCCAATTGAGCTTTAGGGAATCCCATACCCATATGATATGTAATGCCCGGCTCGCCGGGTGATGTCATTACCCTTGTTGCGAACTCAGGCACAAACACCCGAGTCTCCAATCCGGCACATCCTTTCAGACCGAGAAGCTTCGCCGCTTCGAGAAATTCTTCCAGAGCGTCCAGAACATCAAAATCGACGACTCCGGCAACGGCCAGTCCCGCCTTGCGCGCCAGGTACGCGAATTTGCTCGGGGAATAGCCGTAACTGTTATAGGAAAAGAAGGTATGGCAGTGCAGATTTACATCTATTCCGGCCTCGGGCATATTGATTTTACCCGATGCCACTTTCTTACATAGTGACGTCAAAGCCTGTTTTCTCTCGATGGAATCGAAGCTATCCAACTGCTTTTCAAGTTCATCAAACAATCTCAAACCTTTCCGGAAGTGCCTAAAGTTGCAAGTCACAAGAGTACAAGTACACAAGTCTTAATTCCTGTGCTTCTGTGCACTTGTGCACTTAAAATATTTTAGCTCATTTCAGGCATTTCAGCTCGTTGTATTTTTCCTGCCAAAGTGACTCATTTTGAGGTTGGTATTCTTTGAGGTCGAATGAATTCCGGACAATTTCTCTGGCCTGGTCTAAAGTTTCAATCTGACCTGTCGCCTTTGCCTGCATCAGAATATTTCCACTGGCGGTCGCTTCGATCGGACCTGCGATGACTTTTTTACCGGTCGCATTGGCCGTGAACCGGCAAAGCAGCTCATTTTGAATCCCGCCCCCGACGATGTGAAGAATCTCAACAGTATTGCCCGTCACATCCTCGATAGCATCCATCACATTCCTGTATTTGAGAGCCAGGCTTTCCAAAACGATTCTGTTCATTTGCCCTTTATCTTCAGTTGTTTTTTGTCCGGTCCGGGCCAGATATTCGTTGATCCTTTTCGGCATTTCTCCGGGAGCGAGAAAAATGCTGTCATCCGCATTTAAGAAACCCGCAAAAGGTTTAGCCTTTTCCGCCATTGCCGTCAGCTCACCATAAGACAAATCAGTTCCTTCTTGTTGCCATTGCCTGCGACATTCCTGCACAAGCCACAGCCCCATGATATTCTTCAACAATCGGATCGTATTTTCGACCCCGCCTTCGTTCGTGAATTCATATTCGAATGTCTTATCGTTTATAATCGCTTCCGCTATTTCCACTCCCATAAGGCTCCATGTCCCCGAGGACAGATACGCCCAGTTGCCCCGTCCCGCCGGTACACCGGCAATTGCAGAAGCGGTATCGTGTGACCCTATCGCAATCAACGGGACGGGTCCGCAGCCAAGCTCCTTTTGAACTTCCGGAGTCAACCGCCCCGCCATGGTACCGGGCTTGACGACCTTCGGTAAAATATCGACCGGCAGAGAAAGCCTGTCTAAAATCTCGTTCGACCATCGCCCGGTCCTCATATCCATAAACTGAGAGGTGCTGGCTAAACTGTACTCGGCGAAAATCTCGCCACACAGAAAGTAACTGACCAAATCCGCCATAAAAACCAGATTCTTCACCTTAGCCAGAACGGGTGAATTGGCTAAACGAATTGCAAGCAGTTGGTAAACACTATTAAGCTGCATAAACTGCAGGCCGGTATTCTCGTAAATTTCCCGCTTACTCAACAACTCAAAAGCTTTT
>CAYVXS010000100.1:0-8667 GCA_964454885.1 uncultured Pirellulales bacterium | reverse complement strand
ACCTCGCTTTCTTGTTTTGGAAATGAGAAAAAGAATGTGCATCCCTGCCCAAGTTTTGATTCCACCCAAATTTTGCCGCCGTATAACTCTACTATTTTTTTGGTCACTGTAAGACCAACACCAGTGCTTTCAAACTCGTCACGCGAAGACAATGTCTGAAAAATCTGGAAAATCTTCTCGAAATACTTCTCTTCGATACCTGGGCCATTATCGGAAACACTAAACACCCAGAATTTTTCTTCTTCATCGCATCGGATTTTTACCCACCCCTCCGGTTTGTCCATATATTTTATGGCGTTACTAATCAGATTCTGGAACACCTGCATAACCCGGGTCTGTTCGCCGACAATTACCGGCAGCTTGTTTTCGATCGTGACCGCAATATTTTCCGGCGGGCTAACCATATCGATAACTTCAGGTATGACCTCGTTGAGATTGATCTGAACCTGCTCTTCGTTAACACGCCCAACTCTGGAATACTGAAGAACTCCTTCAATCAGGTTGTGCATTCGGCCAACGCGAGCCGAGAGCAATTTCATTTGCTCTTTACCATCTTCATCAAACTTATCCGCATAGTCGTTTACGATCCATTCCGTTAAAGTGCTGATTCCCCTCAGAGGAGCTTTCAAATCGTGAGATACGATATATGCAAAATCTTTTAGTTCCTCGTTGGTCTTTGCTATTGTATTGAGAAGCTCCGCTTGTCTTGATTCGGACTTTTCTCGCTCGGCAATCTCCATAGTTAGCTGTTCGTTGGCGGCAGTAAGATCCGCTGTTCGCAGATTCACTCTCTCTTCCAGATCATCTCTCGCTTTGACTAAAGCTGAATCTCGCTGCTGAATCTGTTCCAGCATCTCGTTGAAGGTATTGATAAGCATGCCTACCTCATCATTTGTGCGGCAGGTAGCACGGGTAGAGTAATCCTTTTTTTCTGAGACACCTTTTGCAATATCAGCGAGATCCAGAATCGGTTTCGAGATAATTCTTTGAAGCCGGGATGAAACCAAATAAGCCACCATAAATGCGAACGACATAACTCCGATGATAATACATATTCCACGATAGAGCATTGCATACATCGGCTGTAAATCCGCTCGCAGACAAACTGCCCCGATTATTTCACCTTCTAGGACAATACTTTTAAAAACGGTTAAATAATCATCTTCGAATTCGTAACCATCCACTACAAAGACAGGCGGCTGAATATTTCGCCCGGTCTGCTGATTATGATAGCTTACAAAAACCTCATTTTTTCTGTTATAAAGACAACCAAATACAATAGATGGTTCTACCTGAAGAGCCTGAAGTACTTCCAATGAATCCTGAGCATCCTCAAATGCCAATGCTGCTTTAGAATTCTCTGCTATCATCTCTGCCTGAGTCAGCAGATTACGTGCCATGATGCGGCGTAGGTTAGCCCATTCCCACAGAACATATCCACCTCCCGCCAAAAGCAGCGATGCCAAACATGTCAGCATTGTAATCGCTATCAGCTTATATTTAATTGTTAAATGACGCATCAATGCCATCATCTGCTCATTTCTTTGTTTGATTCTTTTCGTCAATAACTTTTGTTGCAAGCCGTAATAATTGCGACCTTATCGTGAGTTTTTCATCCCTGGCGGCAGTAAGATTAATCTCGAAACGCACTTTGTTTTCTTCCACAAGGAAATTGACCACTCCTCCGGATTCAAGCATATTTGAAGTCTCACCTACCGTCAAAACGCCACATCCTTTGACCAGATTTATAATTTCTTCAATATGGTCCTGTTCCGATGAGCAAATAAAAAGAAGGTGACACCGCCTAATCGAATCAATTTTAGATTTGCCTTTGTCGCTCGATTTTTTCAGTTTGTCAATGCCTTCGAATCTCTTTATTAGACTCTTTCTGCCTTTTATCTGTTTATTCTCAATGGGTTCAAAAGAATCTCCGAATGGATCTTCACCGATAATGCCTAATATAATTGGATCGTCTTGATCCGGGGTTTTTTCTTTGGGCCAATCAACAAACTGGATAAAATTATATAGAAATGCGGCTTTGATTTTATATTCCCGTTTCAGATCAGAATTATCCCCATTCTGTCCAGAGACAATCGTCGCCTGCTGAGCCACAAACAAAACAAATAATATATAAAACCTAAATCTCATTATTTTATATCTGTAACAACCTTAAACCCTAATCCATATATTCAGGATATCCCTCACTTCCCCGTTTAATATCCATATAATAAGCTTTATTTTTTCTGTCAGTCTTTTCACCTTTAGAGGCTATCCATCTTCTGGCCTTATCATGAAGGTTTTCTACCCCAAAAAGGAGCTTATTGTCCGGTATCACTTAAAACATTTAGAATTACTCAAGTTCACTTCCGATAACATGGTTATTCTAAAACAACTGCGTGAAAACACTATCGGCATGTAATGGTACGAAGGTTAGGAAAAATATTTCTCCGGTGACTTTAAGAGATAAGCAGGCAATATTTTCCTTGTGGATTAAAAAAGAACCTTATTGCCAAAAATCCAAAAAGTTTTTCATTATAACTTTTCGGATAAAAATACGCCGTTTTTCAGGTAAAATAATGGTGATATACTCAAAATACCGTTATAAAAAAAAGCATAATAAAAATGCGTACAAAAGACTTCCCTTGTGAAGTTTGCCTGTTACAAAAAGTGTTTTATTATTTGAAAAGTCAGTTTTTTACTCAACATAGTAGTTTCCGGACTAAATATGATATAAAACAGGATGTCCCAATATCCGAATTATCCGATAAGATAAACAAAAAATTAAAGAAGATACATTAATGAAGCTCAAAACATGGTTTCTGGAAACACGACCTGAGTTTCTCTTGCTTTCGGTTGCTCTGGTTCTTCTTGGAACGTCAATCTCATGGCACGAGGGGTACTTTAGCTGGTTTAAATTTCTATTAACTGCTCTCGGACTGCTTCTGGCCCACACAAGCGTCAACATCCTCAATGACTATTACGATTTTAAAAGCGGTATAGATTTCAATACAAAAAAAACAGCATTTTCCGGAGGAAGCGGGATCCTCACTGAAGGTATGATAAAACCTATAAGCGCATACCTATTCGGTATCGTTTGCCTGGCGGCAGCTTTCTTGGTCGGTATTTACCTGGGCTATATTTCCGGCTGGCAACTCCTGCCTTTGATTTTTCTCGGAGGAGTGATCATTTACTTCTACACTTCACACCTGACAAAGTGGCTCATCGGAGAATTCTTTGCCGGTCTTGGCCTGGGAACATTGCCCGTTATAGGAACATATTTTATTCAAACAGGCAGATACAGTATCGAAGCGTTTATAGCCTCCCTCGCACCGGGACTGCTAACCGCAAATCTGCTGTTTTTAAATGAGTTCCCCGATTATGAAGCCGATAAAAAAGGAGGTCGCTATAATCTGGTTATCGCTCTTGGCAGAAAAAAAGCCGGCCGATTATACACCGGTATAATGATAACGGTTTATCTATGTATTATCTTAGGGGTAACTTCAAAACTTCTGCCGACAATGAGTTTAATCACCCTCGCATCAATACCCTTTGCATTGAAAGCGATTACAATTTCATTAAGATACTACGATGATTTTGAAAAATTTATTCCCGCGATGAAGGCAAATATAATAACTGTACTGGGAACCGATATCTTGTTAGCGTTGGCCTACCTTCTGGCTTGACACCTAATCCCGACAAATAATTCCTTCTATTGACACAATAGCTTATGCGGTCATAAAGCATAAAACCGTAAAATACGAATTGTTACAGGTTATATTCCTTGATTTTTCGATAGAGCGTTCTTTCACCGATTCCCAGAATTTTTGCCGCCTGCTCGCGGTTTCCCTTAGTTTCAGTCAGAGTTTCCGCAATAGCTCTTTTTTCCAGCTCATCCAGCGAAACACCCGCTAAAATGTTCGTTGAGCCGCTTCCGGCGGATAATTGCGGCCTCTGGGCTATCTCGGGCGGTATATCCGAAACATCGAGCATGTCCCGGTCACACATTACTACCATTGTCCTTATACAATGCCGAAGTTGACGTATATTACCGGGCCATTCATACTTTGACAATATCGCCAGAGCGGCATCTGTTATACCTGTCACTTTAGAGCCGACTTCGGAAACCGCCTCCTTTAGAAAATAATCAATCAACATAGGTATATCTTCCACTCTGTCCCTAAGACTCGGCAGTGAAATATTGACGCCCTTGATTCTAAAATACAGGTCCTGCCTGAATTTTTTCTCTTCTATGAGTTTCGGTAAATTCTGATTGGTTGCACTAATGATTCGAACATCTACCAGTATTGGTTTATTAGAGCCGACCGGTATAACAATGCCGTCCTCTATGACCCTCAGCAGCTTTGCCTGGGAGCTTTGTGCCATATCACCGATTTCATCTAAAAATAATGTCCCTTTGTCGGCTACCTCGAATAAACCCTTTCTGTCGTTAGCCGCACCGGTAAAGGCTCCTTTGGCGTGACCGAATAATTCACTTTCCAATAAAGTTTCGGTTAAGCCTGCGCAATTTACGGGTTTGAACGGTTTGTTCCATCGCTGTGAATTCTGATGTATCGCCTGTGCAAGCAATTCCTTACCCGTCCCGGATTCGCCTTCGATAAGCACTGATATATTGGTCGGAGCGACACGTCGAAGAACTTCGAAAATCCCCTGCATTGCCGGATTATTGCCTCGCACACCCTCGAAAACGAATTCTTTCTGATCAGCTCCTTTTTTTTGAGACCTGCCGGTCTGGGTCGCCGCTTTCTGTCCGGCCTGTATAACAAGCGATCGAAGCTGGCCGATGTCTATCGGTTTGACCAGATAATCATACGCTCCCAGCTTGATGGCTTCCTTACATGTATCGATGGTTGCGTAAGCTGTAATTAAAATAACCTCGGTTTTGTCGTTATGTTTTTTAGTTTCTTTGAGAATTTTCAATCCGTCAATATCACCACCCAATTTTAGGTCGGTTACAACTACATCGACATCTTTATTATGGATTATCTCGAGGGCGTCTTTGCCGTTATAAACGGCTATCGCTTTTGCGGACAATTTCTCAAGTGCTTCGGCGATCCCGTCAGCATGGTCGCGTTCGTCATCAACAACAAGAATTATACCCGACTTATGACTCAAACCGTCACCTCATTAAACCTGAACAGGTAATTTTATAGTAAAAGATGTTCCTTTTCCCAGAACACTGTCAACTTCAATTGTTCCGCCGTGCGATTCAACAATCTTCTTGGCTGTAGGTAAACCAAGACCAAGCCCTCTATGTCGAGACGAATAATAAGCATCGAAAATATGCGGTAATTCTTCGGGCGCGATGCCACTTCCGGTATCACTAATCTGAATAACCGCCTCTTTCCCCTGCCGAGCAGTTCTCACCATTAAGTCCCCACCCTGGGTCATAGCCTGCTGGGCATTAATAAACAGGTTTAATATGACCTGCTTTAACATATCCGCATCGAGTCTGCAGATAAGCGATATATCACACAAGCTCTGACGAATAGTAACAGAGGAACTATAGGCCTGCGGTGTATAGAAATCAATCATATCACTTATAAGCTCATTTACATTGACACTCGCTAACCGCAATTCGTCCCTGTCGAGATATCGAAGGAAACTGTCGAGTATTTGTTCCAGTCTGTCTGTCTCTTTTTGAATAACAGAGATTTTTCGAAGTGCTCTTGATAACCTCTGGCCCGTTGCGTTTTGACCAGTGGAGACAGAATCAATGGAATTTAAATCACTCAATTCTTCGCTGATGAGTTTTAAATTTACTTTAATGATAGAAAGAGGATTTTTAATTTCATGAGCAAGCTGGCCGGTCAGCTTGCTTAATACCTCAAGCTGTTCGAGACTTTTATTTTCGCTTTTTTTAGTTTTATCCGGCATCGAAACCTCACCATACCGGCTTTGATTTGCATAGCGGGAATATTTAAGCAACAATAACAAAATAAGCGGCGCGATGATCAGTAATTCAACAATAAAACAGGCTGTGAAATGCCCAACTTATTTTTTCTCTGCTTTTTCTTTCTTATTCATCTCGGCAAGTGCTGCTTTACGAGAAAGCTTGAATCTGCCCTGGTCATCTATCAATAACAGCTTTACCGGTATTAGGTCGCCAACTTTACAAACATCTTCTATATTTTTGACGTAGCTATCACTCAACTCGCTGATATGGCACAGACCTTCAACACCGGGTATTATCTCAACAAACGCCCCGAAATCTTTTAAAGATACCACTTTGGAATCATAATATATCCGTCCGACCTGAGGGGGTTGTGTGATGGTTTCGATAATATCTCTCGCCTTTAAGTGTCCGTCACCGCCGAGACAACTTATATAAATGGTCCCGTCTTCCTCAACTTCAATTGTAGTATCCGTCTGTTCCTGAATACTCTTGATCATTTTGCCGCCCGGGCCGATTACTTTACCGATAAATTCAGGATCGATTTCAATGCTTACCAGCTTCGGTGCATAAATACTTAATTCCGAACGAGGCTTATCAATTGTCTTAGTCATATTATTTAAAATATCAAGACGAGCGGTTTTCGCCCGCTCCAGAGCCTCGACCATAATATTATGTTCCAGTCCTTCGGCTTTTATATCAAGCTGAATCGCAGTAATACCCTTTGTTGTGCCTGCAACTTTGAAATCCATCAAGCCGAAATGGTCTTCTTCGCCGATAATATCCGTTAGCAGCTCATATCGACCTTTTTGGTCGCCTATCAAACCGATTGAAATACCCGCAACCGGCCTGATGATTGGAACGCCGGCGTCCATAAGAGCCAGTGTCCCGCCGCAGACCGAAGCCATCGAGCTCGAACCGTTCGACTCTGTAATGTCAGAGACAATTCTGATTGTGTAAGCGAACTCATCATCCGGTGGTCTTACCGCTTCCAGGGCTTTTTCCGCAAGCGCTCCATGTCCGATTTCTCTTCTGCCGGGTCCGCGAATAGGTCGCACTTCGCCGACGGAAAATGGCGGAAAATTATAATGGAGAGTAAAACTTTGGGCATATTCGTCCAACAAACCATCGATTATTTGTGCATCCCTGATAGTGCCAAGAGTGACACTAACGAGAGCCTGAGTTTCACCACGGGTAAACAACGCAGAGCCGTGAGTCCTTGGTAAAATACCGACCTCACTGGATATGGGTCGTATCTCATTACAACCACGACCATCAGACCTCTTACCTTCTAACAGTAATTTTTTAACTACCTTACTTTCGATATCATCAAGGATTCTCTTGACAATCGCCTTATCTGCCCTGTTTTCCCTGTCTTCTTCCTCTCCGTCATCGTCATCCTTTAAAACAGGACGACTTTCTGCAGGACAATATTCGGAACAAATCTGGTCAAAAAGTCTTTGCACAGAAACTTTTCGCTCCTGCTTGTCCGGTATTTGTTTGAGCTCATAAAGCTCATTTTCAATCCGGGACTGGATTTTCGAATAAAGCTGCTCATCAATTTCCACAAGAGGGATTTCTTTCTCGATGCCCACTTTTTGCCGAAGCTCTTCGATCATTTCACAAACCTGAATGACCGCCTTATGCGCAGTTAAAATAGCATCGGCAATAACTTCATCCGACAATTCTTTCGCCCCGACCTCGATCATATTCATCGCTTCCTTACGACCGCCGAGAAGCAGATTCAGATCACCTTCGGCGAGCTGCTTATGAGTGGGATTTATTACAAATTCACCGTTAACTCTGCCTAAACGACATGCTCCGACAGGACCTAAAAAAGGAATCTTGCTTATGGTCAGAGCAGCGCTGGCACCTATCATAGCAAGAATATCAGGATCATTTTCCTGGTCTGCACTCAAGACATTCGCCATAATCTGCACTTCCTGAAAATATCCTTCAGGAAATAACGGACGAATAGGTCTGTCAATCTGCCTGGCCGTAAGGATTTCTTTCGTGCTGGGTCTTCCCTCGCGTTTGATAAAACCGCCGGGGAACTTTCCTGCTGCACTTTGTTTCTCACGATAATCAACACTTAACGGGAAAAAATCCACATCTTCAGTTCGGGGGGGGGCAGTAACAGCAGCAACAAGAACAACGGTATCACCGTATTGTACAACGACTGCTCCATCTGCCTGCTTGGCGATTTTTCCGGTTTCGATTGATAAAGTTCTTCCCCCTATTTGTCTTTCTACTCTTGACACCTCAAACATATATTACCTCATTGGCAAGTGTATTCCCACCACTTATACACAATTCGTACAACCGCGGTATATTTATACTCTGATTTCTCGTCATTTTCTCAAACCAAGCCGGGAAATTATTTCCTTATAACGTTTGACATCTTTTTTGCTTACATATTTCAGTAATGCAGACCTGTTCCCGACCATTTTCAATAAACCGCGTCTCGATGAGTGGTCTTTACGATGGATTTTGAGATGCTCGGTAAGATCGTTAATTCTCTTTGTCAACAACGCGATCTGCACCTCGGGCGAGCCTGTATCGCCATCATGCGTCTCAAAATCATCAACAATTTTCTCTTTATCCTGCTTCGTCAGCATTTTACTTCCAATTCCTTTCAAACATGTATTTCACATAATTTTCTAAAATATCATAAATTATAAAACCCGTATATTAATCTGCCATCTATCTATATGCAAGCCTTTTTTGTAAAAGGACTAAAAAGGGAGATTTTTTAT
>CAYVXS010000099.1:0-8774 GCA_964454885.1 uncultured Pirellulales bacterium | reverse complement strand
CCCAAAACACAGGCGGCACTGCTCGAAGCAATGCAGGAACATCATGTCACGGCCGCCGGTGTATGCCATGCGTTAAACGAGCCTTTTTATGTGTTTGCGACACAGAATCCGATAGAAATGGAAGGGACATATCCACTACCCGAAGCGCAGCTCGACAGGTTCATGTTCAATGTCTGGATAGATTACCTGCCGGAGGACCAGGAAGTCGATGTCGTTCGGCAAACAACAACAGTCGAGCCGAAACCCATCGAGCAGGTCTTCTCCGGCGAAGATTTACTGCGGTTTCACGACGTGGTAAAAAAAGTACCGGTCGCAGAGGACATTGTCCGATACGCGGTCAGGATTGCCGCCGCGTCACGACCGGGCCCGGACAATAAGCTGGATTTCGTAAACGAGTGGGTGACATGGGGCGCCGGGCTCAGGGCATCGCAATACATGGTTCTCGGAGCAAAGGCAAGGGCGCTGCTGTACGGCAGGTCACACGTTAATTTCGACGACATACGAGAGCTTGCTTACCCGGTGCTTCGACACCGTATATTAATCAATTATCGTGCCGAAGCGGAAGGCGTAGCCGTTACAAACCTTGTTGACCGCCTGCTTAATTCGGTTAAGGAAAGCACAACGAAATGACCCAAAGAACAGCTCCATCTTATTCTGCGAATCCTAATGCCGGCATCGAGGGTATGATTGATCCGGTATCATTGATGAAAATAAAATCGATGGAGCTTCGCGCCAAAGTAATCGTCGAGGGATTCTGGAAGGGAATTCATCGAAGTCCCTATCACGGTTTTTCGGTAGAATTCACCGAATACCGCCAATACAGTCCCGGTGACGACCCCCGTCATATCGACTGGCGTCTGTATGCCCGCAGTGACAGATTTTATATCAAGAAATTCGAAGACGAAACCAACCTTCGCTGTCACCTGCTGCTCGACCACAGTCGCTCGATGGGATACGGCTCCGGTGGCTACACGAAATCGCAATACGCCGGCACATTAGCCGCAACTCTGGCATATTTTCTCTTCACGCAGGGTGACGCAATTGGTCTGGCGACATTCGACGACCAAATCAGACAATACATGTTACCCCGCAACCGACCGGGTTACCTGCGGCGTTTGATGCTCACACTGGAAGCTCATCCCGGAGGTGGTGCCACGGACCTGGGACCGCCGCTCAAACGAATCGCTGAAACTATTACCAGGCGGGGGCTGATTATATTAATTTCCGATTTGCTGACATCAATCGAACGGCTCGAACCGGACCTGAATTATCTTAAGGCCAGCGGCCATGATGTTGTGATTTTCAACGTGCTGGATCCGGCCGAGCTGAATTTCAATTTCAAGAGTCCGGCACTTTTCCAGGACATCGAATCGGGTCGCAACATGTATGTCGATCCGACGGCGGCCCAAAAGGCATACGAACAGAAGCTGGGAAAACATCTTGCCGACGTAAAGTCAACCTGCCGAAATCTCGGTATAGATTATCATCTGTTCGCCACGGACCGCCCGTTCGATCTGGCACTGCTGGAATTTTTACAGGACAGGATGCGCCGCAGAAAAAGAATCAGGCATGTAAAAGCATCGACCGCCGGGAGGGCCGTATGAATTTTCTTTATCCGCTATTTCTGGCAGGCATCGCGGCGATAAGTTTGCCTATCATACTGCACATGATCCGGCGACATACTCGTAAACGAATCACGTTCAGCTCTCTGATGTTTTTACGCACAACGATACCCCGGTTCAAAAATCGCAGCCGTATCGAGAATCTGCCGCTTTTGATTCTCCGGTGTATCATATTATGTTTGCTTGCTTTCGTGTTTTCACGCCCGTTCTTTATTCATCCCGTCGAAGGTGAACCGTCACCGACAGGAAGGCGAACGGTACTGCTAATCGATACGAGTGCGTCAATGCGGCGTACCGCAATGTGGACACAGGCCGTAAGCGAGGTCCACTCGGCACTGGAAGATTCGGAGCCGATGGACCGTCTCTGTGTAATCAGCTTCGATAACGATGCTGACACACTGATAGGATTCGAAGCATGGAGTGAGCTTGAGCCGGACCGGCGCGCCCCGACAATTATCGAAGAAATTTCAGGTCTGTCACCGTCATGGTCCTCGACCAACCTCGGCAACGCCCTTATCACCGCCGCAGAAGCCATCGAGGATGATGAAATTAACGACCGGCAGCAATTCGGTCAAAACCGGATCGTACTTATCAGCGATTTGCAACAGGGCAGCAACATTGATGCACTGAATACGTACCAATGGCCGCAGGGAACCACTCTGGACGTAAAATTAATTTCGACCGGAGGCAAAACAAATGCGGCGATGCAATTAGTCGCGAACCGCGATAATCTGTCCCCTTCCGGGAGCAATGAACAACAGCGTATTCGAGTCACAAACTCCGCAGATGCGACAATAGAACAATTTCAACTTGAACGGGATGATCCGACAGGAACCGCGATCAATCCCATTAACGTATATGTGCCGCCCGGACAAAGTATTGTTACGAACGTCCCGGACGAGCCAAACTCCGTGGCATTCCGAAAGTTAATCTTAAAAGGTGACGACCAGGATTTCGACAATACTCTATACCTGGCACCGAACCTGGACCGACAGGTCAACATCCTTTACCTCGGCAATGAAAATTCGAAAGATCCGGAACAAATGCTCTATTATCTCCGGCGGGCATTCCAACCAACCGGCACACTGAAGTTTCAATTGAATTCACTGCAAAAGAATAACCCGGGGGAAACAGAAATTTCGAAAGCAGATTTAATAATTGCCACCGATTCCGTCGGCCAGGAACAATTTGAGCCGCTGCGAAAGTCAATGGAATCAGGCGGCAGAATTTTATTAGCTATGAAATCCACCGAAGCCGCCGGAATTATTGCCGCTCTTGCCGGCCTTGACAATATAGATTGCCGGGAAGCCGAAATTGACGAATACGCCATGTTAGGTTCTATTGATTTCGAACACCCGTTGCTGTCGCCTTTTTCCGAACCTCGTTACTCTGATTTCACGAAGATACATTTCTGGAAGTATCGTCGAATTGATATGGGGAATTTACCCGAAGCCCGGACATTGGCATTTTTCGATAACGGCGATTCGGCAATAATCGAATTTCCGGTCGGCCGGGGTTCGCTGCTTGTATTGACCTCCGGCTGGCAACCATCGGACAGCCAGCTTGCTTTGTCGTCTAAATTTGTCCCGCTTCTTTATTCATTACTGGAATATAACGGCCTCTTGGGCGGGCAGACACAATATTTCGTAAACGACCCGGTACCCATACCGCAACCAAGGACTACGGAACCTGCAAACATACGGATTCGCAGACCTGATAATTCATTGATTGACCTCGAACCCGGACAGAAGTTTTTCAGCCGAACGGAACTGCCGGGTATTTATACTATCGAATCGCCTTCGGGGAATCGAATTTTTGCCGTCAACATTCCGGCACGAGAATGTCTCACGACCCCAATGCCGCTCGATGACTTCGAGCAATTCGGGATACTGCTAAACGGCTCACGAGGCATTCGAACACAACAATTACAACAAGCGAAACTCCACAGCAGTTTAATTGATATGGAAAATAAACAGAAACTCTGGCGCTGGTTATTGATAGCACTGCTGGTAGTAATAATGATTGAGACATGGCTGGCCGGGTGGCTAACCCGTCCGGCTGTATTGACTCAGGGAGAAGAGAAATGATCGAGAAAAGTCTCCGAAAATGGCTGAGGCCCGTTGTAAATCGCCGAAAAAAGCTGCTACTGCTGCGAAGATTATCGATATACTGGTTAATCGCCGCACTTGCAGGGATTTTATTGATAATTGCTAATCGAGTTTGGGGCTTGCATTGGCCGATCGCAAACTGGGCACTGTTTATTGCAGCGGGACTTGTTTCCATAATAACGTGGTACAAATCCAGTCGCTTCGAACCGGATTACAAAGCAATCGCCCGAACTATCGAAGAGCAAAATCCGGAACTAAAAGCCACGCTGCTGACTGCGATAGAACAACAGCCTGAGGATCCTTTCGGGCAATTAGGTTATTTGCAGGAAAGAGTCGTAGGCGAAGCGCTAACGCACGCGAAAAGTCACGACTGGACGCAGAGCGTCTCGCAGAGAACCCTCACGCTCGCCAGATGCGGCCAGATTGCAACATTGTTACTTTTAATTATTGTAATCTCGCAATTATCACCGTCATTGTCTTTTATTTCGACAAATGAAAATACATCCGCCAAAAAAGGATACAATATCACCGTCAATCCCGGCGACACAAACGTCGAATCGGGAACAGCGGTAGTTATCACCGCCAGATTCGACGGGCAGCTGCCCCAGGAAGTAAAACTCCTGATAGGCCCTTCGCCGGATGATACCCGGGAAATCCAGTTAAAGCGCAGTCTCGAGGACCCCGTATTCGGCGGCATCATATCGGAAGTCAAAACCGATATGGACTATCATATCGAATACGCAGACAAACGGACACGAGACTATAAAATCACAGTCTATGAGTATCCAATGCTCCAGAGAGGGGATGCGAATATAGTTCATCCGGCATATACAAATTTACCGGATAAAGTTATTAAAGATACACTTCAAATCGGCGTGCTCGAAGGCTCCCAGGTAACTCTTGCCTTCACTCTCAATAAAACGGTGGATATGGCCCGACTTGTTACCAAAGACGGAGAGTCACTGGATTTGACTATGGACGGTGAAAATCCGAATATTTTCACAACAAATCTTTCACCTATGGAAAGCCGGCGATACGAGTTGAAGCTGGTTGACGCACAGGGACTGGCGAATAAAGTCCCGCCGCGATTTGTTATCGACGTACAGAAAAATTTACCGCCTGAATTGAAACCGACTTTCCCGAACGGCGACCTCGAGGCATCTCCATTGGAGGAAGTTGCCTTCGAAGCCGAAGCTTCAGATGATTTTGGAATCACCGCACACGGATTAAACTATACCCTTGCCGGCACACCGAGCAAGGATATTAACCTTGGCCAATCAGTATCATCGAACAAGAAACAAAAAACCGAATACCTGCTGGAGCTGGAAGAACAAAATGCCCGGCCGGACCAGTTACTGACTTATTCCTTCTGGGCGGAGGACGTTGGTCCCGACGGGAACACCCGAAGAACATCAAGTGACTTATACTTTATCGAGATTCGTCCGTTCGAGGAGATATTCCGCGAGAACCAGTCATTCCAGGACCAGAATAACCAGCAACAAAGAGAAAGAGAAAACCAGCAGAGCCAGCAAGGCGAACGGGGCGAAGAGCTAATCCAGTTGCAAAAGCAAATCATCAGCGCCACATGGAATATCAAACGGCAGGCAGACCAATCGGGAAACATCGAGGAACAAAAAGAGAATCTTGATTTGGTCCGGCAATCACAGTCCGACGCTCTCGAACAGGCAAGAGGATCCGTTGCCCAGGCCGAGGAGGCGACCGAAATCCAGACATTACAGGAGGCCTCAAAGTATATGGAGACCTCGCTCGAACACCTGACCGACGCGGCGGAAAAAACTTCGGCCTCGGAGCTGGCACCGGCATTGGGCGCGGAACAATCCGCCTATCAGGAGCTGCTTAAATTACGAGACCGGGAGTTAGAGGTCGCGCGCAGCCGCAATGCCCAACAAAACAGCAATCGTAATTCCGCACGGTCGCAGCAACAACTGCAGCAATTAGAGCTGCAGCAAAGGAAAGACAGATACGAAACACAGCGATTGGCACAGTCCCAGCAGCAGGAAACCCAGCGCGAGGACGTTCAGGTCCTGAATCGATTGCGTGAGCTGGCACGGCGTCAAAACGAAATGACAAACAGACTCAGAGAAACCGAGGCGGCCCTGCGAGAGGCACAAACCCAGCAGGAGAGGCAGGAAATCAGCCGGGAATTAAAACGTCTCAGAGAAGAACAAATCGAGACGCTTCGCGATGTCGATGAGTTACAGCAGCGTATGGAAAATCCGCAAAACCGCCAGCGAATGGCCGACGCATCGGAACAGCTAAGTGAATCACGCGATAGAATACAACAATCCGCCGAGGAAATAGCTCAGGGTGAAGTCTCGGACGCCGTTGCTTCCACCACCCGTGCGCAGCGCGAGCTTGAAGAAATGCGGGACGAATTCCAGCGTCGCACTTCCGGCCAGTTTTCGGAACAAATGCGTAACATGCGGGAACAGGCGCAACAGCTCGACGAACGACAAGACCGGATTGCAGAAGAAATGAGACAGCAGGAGGACGAACCGGCACAAAGAACACTCGATGAATCCGGCACTAATCGCGAGCTTGCAGACAGAATCGCACAGCAGAGAAAAAGTATGCAGGAATTGCTGAACCAGATGAAAGACGTCAGTGAGCAATCGGAAAACTCCGAGCCTATACTTTCAAGAAGACTGTACAACACAATACGGCAGACAAGCACGGAAAACGTTGACAGAGCACTCGAAGTAACCGGCGAAGCACTCAGACGAAACTTCCTGCCACAGGCACGCCAGATTGAGCGACAGGCCGGCGAGGGCATAGAAAATCTAAGGCAGGGTATCGAAGAAGCGGCAAGAAGCGTATTAGGCGACGAAGCAGAGTCACTTCGCCTGGCCCGAGAGCAGCTTGACGATTTAATCAGGGATGTAAACGAAGAAGCCGCACGGGCCGGCGGTATAGGACAACAAGCCGCCGATCCTAACCAACAAGGGAATCAACTGGCCCGCACACAGGGGCAGCGAGGTATGGGCCAGGGACAATCGGGCGAACCAAACCAGCCGGAGAATCAGCAGGCCCGTGCTCAGGGACAGCAAGGCATGGGCCAGGGACAATTTGGAGATCCGAACCAACCCGGCAATCAGCAGGCTCGTGCACAAGGGCAGCAGCAAATGGGACCGGGGCGGGGAGGTGATCCCAACCAAATGGAGAATATGCAGGCACGTGCCCAAGGCGGCAGAACAGGTGGACAGGCAAATCCGAACGGACTCGGCGGCTTTCGGCCCCTAACCGGTTTTGAAGGAAACGATCCGAACGGTCCGCTGACCGGCAGAGATTTTCTCCAGTGGTCCGACAGGTTGCGCGACGTGGAAGAGATGCTCTCCGAACAGGAGCTTCGTGAAGAAGTGGCCACGGTCCGGGACCGGGCACGAGCGATACGCGCGGAATTCACACGTCACGGGACCGAACCACAGTGGGACACGGTCGAAATTCAGATTACGAAACCCCTGACCGAAGTACGCGGCCGCATCGAGGAAGAGTTAGCCAAGCTTGCATCGAAGAAAGCATTAGTGCCTATAGACCGCGACCCCGTCCCCGGACGTTACGCCGAACTGGTTAAATCTTATTACGAAAATTTAGGAGGTGGCGATTGATGACGTTACTTGGTTCAATCACCATCCCCAAAACAGACTGGGTATGGATATCCGCAGGGTTGCTGATAGTAATGCTCACGCTGCTTGTCTGGACTTACCGGCGCGCCCACGCAATCAACCCGGGAAATAAAACGGCGTTTTTACTGAAACTCTCAGGCATATTGATTCTGGCGTTATTTCTTCTTGAACCGTTAAACAGTGGAAGACGGGCCAGACCCGGCGCCAACCTGTTAGTTATAATGGCCGACAACGGCGGGGGCATGAACATCCTCGATAGCGGCATGACCAAAAGCCGCGGAGAAATTCTTCGAGCGACAGTGGACGCAAATAATTCCAAATGGCCCGCCACACTGGCTGAAAACTTCCAGGTGCGTCAATATATTTTCGACTCGCGTATCCGGAGGACTTCAGATTTTTCAGATCTGGTCTTCGACGGCAAAGCATCTTCTATCGGTACGGCGTTACGAACCATTGCCCAGCGCTACAGTAATAAGCCTTTGGCCGGAGTATTGTTATTTAGCGACGGATGCGCAACCGATGATAATATAAATCAGTCATACGATGTTTCAAATATGCCGCCAGTTTACCCTGTAGTTATCGGCGGTTCCCGGCCGCAAAAAGATATCTCTATTAACAATATTTCGGTAAGTCAAAGCTCTTTCGAAGATGCCCCGGTAACCATCCAGGCTGATATCGAAACTTCCGGCTACGCCGGTAAGACTATAACCGTCGATTTAACCGACAAAACAGGTCAACTTGTAGAACGTCAAACTCAGAATATAGGGAGAAACGAGAATAAAAGAATTTTCAAGTTCAATCTGCGCCCGGAAGAAAATAATATCTTGTTTTATAACCTCGACGCCAAAGAAAAAACTGAGCAGGAACAGTCGATACAACCAGATACTACCGGCGAAGCGACTATGGTAAACAACAAGTGCACTCTCGTTGTGGATCGCGGGAGCGGACCATATAGGATCCTGTATGTCACCGGCAGACCGAACTGGGAATACAAATTTCTCCGGAGAGCAATCAGCGAAGATGAGCAGGTACAATTAGTCGCTTTAATACGACTCGCAAAGCGCGAGCCAAAATTTAACTGGATAGGGCGCAGAGGTGAAACAAGTAATCCTCTGTACAGGGGATTTGACAATACGGATCAGGAGCAGACCGAACAGTATGACCAGCCGGTTCTCATCCGTCTTAATACCGAAGACCAGGAAGAGCTACGTGACGGATTCCCGACAACGGAAGAAAAGCTTTATTGCTATCATGCGATAATCCTCGATGATGTCGAGGCGGAATTCTTTTCCCCCGCCCAAATGGACCTGCTCCGCCGGTTTGTTTCCGAGCGCGGCGGTGGATTTCTTATGTTGGGCGGAAAAGAATCTTTCCAGCAGGGTAATTTCAACCGTACCGCC
>CAYVXS010000098.1:0-8792 GCA_964454885.1 uncultured Pirellulales bacterium | reverse complement strand
TTGATGATTTTACTGAAAGCTTTAAGCTTGCCGATGTAACAATTGTACCGGATATTTATTTTGTCCGGGATTCGATTTCGGCCAGACAACAAATAAACGCCCGGATTTTGGTCGAGAGAATGCAGGCGAATGGAACACAGGCGATTTTTATCGATGATTTCAGTGCCATTTGTGATTATCTAAAAGATAACGTCACCCCCGGGGATGTCGTGGTCACAATGGGCGCAGGTGATATTTGGAAAGTAGCAGATGAATATATTCAAGGGATTAGAAGAAATAGTTGAGACCAATTATCCGTTAGCCAAGCAGACATGGTACGGCCTTGGAGGGCCTGTCGATTATTTTATCAGGCCGAAAACGACAAAACAGCTCAAAGAAGTAGTTCAGCGATGCAATGAAAACAGGATCGGGATATACGTTATCGGATTCGGCACTAACCTGTTGATAAGTGACGAAGGACTGCGGGCGGCGGTTATAAAGCTCGGAACCGAACAGTTCAAGCAGATAGAATTCGACGGTCAGGTAGTTACCGCCTGGGCGGGAGCGGAACTCAGCAAGCTGGTCCTGGAATGTGTCCAGAAAGGACTATCCGGCGTAGAAGCTCTGACAGGCATACCCGGTTCGATTGGCGGGGGCGTAAAAATGAACGCCGGAGGCAACTTCGGTGATTTCGGAGCGGCCGTAGAATCAGTTACACTTATGGACAGCGAAGGAAGTATCTTCGAAAAGAGCAAACCGGAACTTATATTCGATTATCGCAGGACGAATATCACTGCAAAATTTATTCTCAACGCCAGATTGACACTTAATACGAGCGACCCGGAACAGATTATGCGAACCGTTCAGGAAATATGGATTTATAAAAAGAATAACCAGCCTCTTAACACGAAAAATGCCGGTTGTATTTTCAAAAATCCCGGAGGTGTCTCCGCCGGTTCGTTAATCGACAGGGCCGGGCTCAAAGGCCTGCAAATCGGAGGTGCAGTCGTGAGTGAAAAACACGCGAATTTTATTATCGCGGAAAAAGGCTGTAGAAGCCGCGACGTAATGAGATTGATAGACACTATAAAACAAAGAGTCAAAGAACAATTTGATACTGATCTGGAGCTCGAAATCGATATTTGGAATTAACTAATTTCGCGGTGCATGAATTGGACACACTGAACAAGAAATTAAAAGTTGCCGTCCTGACAGGCGGTATCGGAACCGAACGCCAAATCAGCTTTCAAAGCGGCAATTGTGTCGCCGAAGCGTTAGAACAGGCCGGCTTTAATGTAGTGACATTCGACATTCGGCCGGATAGACTTGATATCCTAAAAGACAACAGTATCGACGTATTTTTCCCCGCCCTGCACGGGCAGTTCGGTGAGGATGGGCAACTGCAGCAAATCCTCGAAGAAAGATCGCTCGTTTTTACAGGCAGCGGCTCGACGGCAAGTCGGGCGGCTTTCGAGAAGATGACCAGCAAGAAACTTTTTGCCGAAGCAGGTGTTGCAGTACCGGTGGCAATCGAGTTCGATAATCAGATTGAAACAGGGGAGCTTGAAGAACAACTGCGATACCTGGCCGATAAATATGTGATAAAGCCCATAAGACAGGGAAGCAGCGTCGGCGTTAATATTGTTTCCACAACCAAAGAAGCGATTAAAACCGCCCGCGAGACATTGAAACAGTTCGGCGATTGTATGATAGAAGAATTTGTGCCGGGTCGAGAAGTGACGGTCGGAGTCCTGTGCGGTGAGACTTTGCCCATTATCGAGATTCGAACTCGAAGCAGCTTTTATAATTACCATGCAAAATACATAGATGAGCAGACGGAATTCCTCTTCGATACAATCACCGAGCCATCTATTACAGAACGCATTAACCGGGCGGCACTCGATTGTTTCGATGCCGTCGGCTGTCGCCATTTCGCAAGAGTCGATTTTATTCTGGGTCGGGAAAATATCCCTTACGCCCTGGAGATAAATACTATTCCCGGTTTTACAACGCATTCGCTCCTGCCGAAGGCGGCGGCCAGGGCGGAATTGTCAATGAGTGAATTGTGTAAAAAAATCGTTGAGTCAGCTACCTCATCGCTTGTGGAAAATCAGGCGTAAATAGAGAAAACCGTGGCTATAAGAAAAAGCAAAAAAAATATAAAAAGAAGAATATCGTTCAAACACGGTGCTTTAAGGGCAAAAAAAAGACAAAAAACATTCCCGTCCGGTCCTACTCTGATAAGACTTCTGAAAATATTGTCCATCGCATGCGCTGTCGCGGTAATTGGACTGCTTCTGATTTACGCAGAGAAATACGTCAAGTCCACCCGTGGCATTCAGAGCGGCCCTGTCGTATTGGTCGATACTCCCGAATGGGTCGGGGAGCAATTGAAGGCAAAAATTCTCGCCAATGCCGGCGGCAGAACTTTTCGGCTCGATGAAGAGGCGGCACGATTAGTGGCCGAAAACCTGAAATCCTCCGCATGGCTGAGTAATATTAATACACTTACAACCGATAAATCTATTGAGGTCCATGCCACGTATAGAAAACCCATAGCCCTCGTTAAATCCGGCTTGAGCAATTTCTATGTGGACGCCGATCAGGTCGTGCTGGATTATGTCCCTATGCCGCATCTTTTGATTGTGGAAATCAGGGGACTGACTCCCGTTGCAGTAATGCCAAAATCCGGACAGGTTTGGCGCCGTGACGACCTTTCCGCAGCTATAAAGTTATTAGAACGACTCAATAGAATGGACAGAGATGACACTCCGACAAAGCCTTTGCTACGTGAAATCGCCGCTATCGATGTGAGCAATTACCAAGGCAGAAAAAACAGCAGTCGCCCGCATATTGTCTTTTATACGAAGGACAACACGGAAATCCAGTGGGGGGCCGAATTAGGCGCGTGGCAAAAATATCTGGAATCAACCGACGAACAAAAACTCGCCGCACTCTACGGCTATTACAAGGAAAAAGGCACGCTTTCCGGAGGCGTCAAGTATATCAATTTACGCGACCCACGTGACATTATCCCCCTGCCGATAGATAGATATTAACCGACGGAGGGTCCATTCAAGGCAGATGCCAGGTCTCTATAGAGATAGGGAATTTCAAGCTCGTTGCATAATGATTTGAGCTTTTTCAAAACCGCTTCGGTTAAGCTGCTTTGAAATTCAGCATCCCCTTTACAACAAAAAACTCTGCAACCGGCAAAACGATATTCGTAAACGCTGCATTTGCCGTCGATATTGTAGGGACACCGGCTTGCGAGCATCGGCCGGAATTTTTCAGCATTCAAACCCGCAGCCAGGTACATCAACTCAGGCCCGGTGACATATAAACGGTGGTCATAAGCATCGAAATCACAACACCGACCGCAGGCATCGCATCGTCCGCTCAAATCACCTGCAGAATCAAGCTGCTGATCAATCCAGTCATAGATTTCAGCTACTTTTCGCAGTTCTTTACAGTGGATTCTGTTGCTTTCTTCGCGTCCAGCCACCATTTTTTGTTTCCCTTGATTTCCTGTATCTGTTCGTAGCTGTAAAGTTTTCCCCGATTTATGCCGGGACATTTTTGGGCCGTCTTGTTCCAAGCATTCGGGCTTGACAAATTTTCGGACCAGAACGGCCAGGTGCGGCACTGGCCCGGCCTGACCGGGTAAATCATACATTTTTTCCGCCCTTCAACTTTACGCAGAAATATGCAGTCTTTCGTGTCGCTTTGCTCTATGATTGACGTACGCAGACCGACGCGTTTTAAGTATTGTCGCCGCAACTGACCAACTGAGATTTTCAGAAAATCTGCGATTAACTCAATCTCCGGCCGGGCAACCCAGATATAACCCTCGCCGGGCCCGGAGCAACAATCCCCGCATTCGGCACATTCGAAATGCAATCCGGCGACATACCACGAATTTACTTTCTTCAACGACATCTTACCACTTCAATACTGCACCAGTGTCGGCGCTTGTTGCCATCGAGGCGTATTTCGCTAAGCACCCTTTTGTAATTCGCGGCTTGGGCGGCTTCCACGCTTCTTTGCGTTCAGCCAATTCTTTCTCGGACAACTTAACATTGAGCTGGTTGTTGGGAATGTCAATCTCGATGATATCGCCGTCCTTGAGTAATCCGATAGGACCGCCGAGAGCCGCTTCCGGGCTGATGTGACCGATGCAGGCGCCGCGCGTCCCGCCGCTGAACCTTCCGTCGGTGATTAATGCGACGGATTCACCGAGGCCGGCACCCATAATATAGCTGGTCGGGCTGAGCATCTCCTGCATCCCCGGCCCGCCTTTTGGGCCTTCGCAGCGAATGACAACAACGTTACCGGCTTTTACCTTGCCGGCAAGAATCCCATCGCAGGCCTCTTCCTGGCTATCGAAGATAACGGCCGGTCCTGTATGCGTGAGCATCTTTTGCGCAACACCGGCGGTTTTTATAACACCGCCCTTGGGAGCAAGATTACCCCTGAGAATCGCCAGACCGCCGGTCTTAGAATAAGCGTTATCGAGCGTGTGAATCACATCTGTATTTTTTATTCGGGCATCGGTGATATTTCCCCCGATTGTTTTACCGGTTACCGTTATACAATCTGTATTGAGCAGATTCGGAATCTTACTTATCTCATTGAGGATTGCACTTACTCCGCCGGCGGCGTCAACATCTTCGACGTGAAATTTACTCGAAGGCGAGACTTTACAGATATTGGGACATTTTGCCGAGATTGCATTTATCCTGTCGAGGTCATATTTAACACCGGCCTCGTTCGCTACAGCCAGAGAATGCAGGACCGTATTTGTCGAGCCGCCCATCGCCATATCCAGTACGAGGGCGTTGTCCAGCGATTTTTCGTTTATGATATCGAGCGGCTTAATATCCTTTTCAATTAAAGTCAATATCTGTTTACCTGCAGATTTATAAAGCTCCTGACGTTTCGGGTCAACAGCGAGGATTGTCCCATTGCCGGGCAGTGCCATCCCAATAGCCTCGCATAGACAGTTCATCGAATTGGCTGTGAACATCCCAGAACAGCTACCCTGGGTTGGGCAACCGGTACATTCAAGCTCGGCCAATTGAGCTTCGTCAATTTTACCTGCGTTGAATTCGGCTACACCTTCGAATATGCTGATAAGGTCAACCGTTTTTCCATCTTTAGTTTTTCCCGCCGCCATAGGCCCGCCGGATACAAAAATCGTCGGGACATTCAGCCTGACGGAGGCCATTAACATACCCGGTACGATTTTATCGCAGTTGGAGATACAAATCATACCGTCGAAACAGTGCGCACGCATCATCGATTCGACCGAATCGGCAACGATTTCGCGTGAAGCTAAGGAATATTTCATTCCCGTATGGCCCATCGCAATGCCGTCACAGATTGCTATGGTATTGAATTCGAAAGGAACTCCTCCCGCATCGCGGACGGCCTGCTTGACCACTTTGGCGACCTTGTCGAGATGAACGTGACCCGGTACAACCTCACAAAAACTGTTGGCTACACCTATAAACGGTTTCTCCATATCGGCATCGCTCAGATCACATGCACGCATTAAGGCCCTATGGGGGGAACGCTGAAAACCCTTTTTTACCATATCGCTTTTCATTGTCAGGTTTCTCCAAAAATAATCATAAGATAAGCTAAAAGCTGCATTGTAGCTGTTGACGACAGACAATTAAAGAAAAATCGGTTGTTTTGGTACAGATAAAATGTACAATTGCAGTCCGAACCATATATTAAGAACTTTCAGAGAGAAAACTATGAAAACGATAAAGATTTGTCTTTTGCAGGCTGTGCTAATGATATCCATATTGCTGATAATCTCAGGTTGTGCCGAACAGAACGGCACTGCTAAAACTAAAACAGTACCCGGGCAAACTACCAAAGCCACGAGCATTTCGACAGGGAAAAAAGGCACCGTCAAACTGGTATTGAAATTCACCCCCGGCGATTCGACAACATATAAGGTCACCACGGAAACTATAAGACAAGCGGCATGGGAAGGTCTGGATGCACGGAAACCCGCCGGTTTCAAAGGCGGCCAAAGCGGCAATAAAATCGAAATGACCTTCGACCAAAACATATTAAGCACTGATGAGAATGGAAATGCCATCGCCAAAATTACTATCGAAAAACTCGAATATCTGACAAAAGTTGCTGATAATGTCATTCTTGATTTCGACAGCACGAAAGACAAGGATCCAAATAATCCCCTTTTCAAACTCATCGGGCATAGTTATATAATAGAGCTTACGCCGTCCGGCCGGGTTGTGAACGTTGTCGATGCCAATGATGCTTTGGCCGCTATAAGTGACAGTCCGAACAGAACGGCCGTCCAATTACTCTCGGCCGGTGCAATCATAGAACGGCATACTATTCCCGCTTTGCCTACCGGTGATAAAACACAATTTAATGTCGGTGACAGTTGGGAAGTCGTAAAGAATATTTCTTTCGACCAGATGGGTGTTAAATCATTCGGCAAAACTTATACACTCGAAAACATCCGGGAAATGGATGGCCGCCGGATTGCCGTCGTCCGAATGAACGCCATCCCTTCGGTTGAAAATGCAAAGGAGCTTTACCAGGAACAAACACTCCCCTTCCCATTCGATAGTACCGATACTTACACGGGGCAGCTCATGCTTAATACGGCAAGCGGTAAAGTGGAACAATACTACGAAAAACTGACAACAGAATGGATTATCATAGACCCCGCTTCGAAAAATAATGAAAGACCGGACTCGATAAAAATGTCCGCCACGCAGTATTACAGTATCGAAAAAATCGATTAGATACCTGAGCATTTTAATAAAAAAAGTTAAGAGGCCCAATTTAAACTCGGCTGAAAGGAATATTATTTGAGAGCAGTAACGACAATTATGACTGTCCTTTTATTAAGTATTTTGACTGGATGTTCACCGACGGGCTCAGCAAAAAAGACGGCTAACACGAACAGAAAAACAGTACTGTTAACCGTAGATTTCAACGATACACGGACACTGCGATATAAGTTTGTCTCCGCCAGGAACATCACCATCGATTGGGAGCCTTCAAAGCCAGCAGCCGAAAAGGGTCGACGCTCTTTGGTAAAATCATCGGAGTCACTGGAAATTGTCGTTGCATATACACCCATCGAAATAAATCCCTACGGCCTTTCGTTAATCCAGGCGACCTGCGAGTCGGTGAAAGTCCGGCGAAGCGATGATGCAAAACAGGACGCCGTGGAAGAATTCACCGGCAAGACATACAGGTTCAAAGTCGGCCCCACCGGCAAAATCGAAGATAACACGGAGCTGGACAAGCTTATCAAACAAATCGGCGAAAAAGCATTCCGTTCGGACACCAGTCGGGGCAAAATCAAGGAACCAGATATGATCGCCGATTTCATCGCCACCCAGTGGTTTCTGTGGGACTCGGTTTCGAGCATCCCGAATCCTGCCGAAGGCGTACGTCCCGGGCAAAGCTGGCAATCGCAACTTTCCGTTCCCACTCCGATGATAATGCGGAAAGCCAGGGATGTCACTTACACGCTCGAAGAAATCCGCGACAGCGAGAAAGGCCGGCTCGCTGTGATAAGCAGCTCTTACAGCGCCGCCGAAACGGTGCCGCAAAGCTGGCCGATCCCCTATACCGGCAGATTTCAAATGAGCGGAACATTCGGCTTTCTCGGCAATTATAAACTCCTCGATTTAGAAGGCGGCGGTGAAGAATTGTTCAATGTCACCCTGGGACGAACGGAACAATATAACCAACACTACCAGTTATCGTTGCAGGCGTCGATTCCATTGGGCATCGGCGAAAATCCAAAAATCACTATAATACAGAACCTTACAATGAATCTTCTCGAAGATTAAATTCCAAAAAATGCAATCGAGACACGAAAGATAAATTATGGAACGAAATAATTTGTGGGCACCCTGGCGAATTAAATATGTCCAGGGCCTGGACAAGAAACCCCAATCCAATAAAAACAGCAACCAAATCTCTGAAGAAGACAAATGCTTTATCTGTCATAATCATAATCATCCTCAGCAGGACGGTGAGAACCTCGTACTCTGGCGGACTGACAAGAGCATCGTTATACTGAACCGCTTTCCCTATAACAACGGCCACATATTGATTGCCCCGGCCCGGCATATTTCCGGTCTTGACCAGGCCACGGATGAGGAGCTTCTGGAACTGACCAAGCTCGTCAGGGAATCGCAAAAGGCCCTGTCGCTGGCCATCAAACCTCACGGCTTCAACGTCGGCATGAATCTCGGCCGATGCAGTGGAGCGGGTCTGCCGGGTCACCTGCATCTGCATATTGTCCCGCGATGGGACGGCGACACGAATTTTATGAGCGTCTGCAGTGACACCAAGGTCATCAGTCAGAGCCTGACAGAGCTTCTCGAACTGTTGCAACAAATAAGCAAAGAACATAACCTTCCCGATTTATAAAAGCGCGAAGCTATATGTCCGACGAACTCAGCAATTACGCAGTGACGGAAAAAATCAGCCGGGGACGGAAATTCCCCGAAAAGCCTCACCCCTACCGCTCGGCATTCGAACGCGACCGCGACCGTATCGTTCATTGTTCTGCATTCCGCCGGCTCGAAGGCAAGACCCAGGTCTTCACGCCGGGACTCGACGACTACTATCGGACTCGCCTGACCCACAGCATCGAGGTGGCCCAGATTGGAAGGACTATCGCCAAAGAGCTGCGGCTCAACGAGAGCCTGACCGAGGCGATATGCCTCGCCCACGATTTGGGACATCCACCTTTCGGCCACGCCGGCGAAAAAGTCCTCAACGATTTGATGCGCCAATTC
>CAYVXS010000097.1:0-8843 GCA_964454885.1 uncultured Pirellulales bacterium | reverse complement strand
CCCGTGTACGGATTCGGGAGGCAAGAGCCAGACGTGGTATTACTATTGCCTCTGTCTATCCTAATCTTGATGTTATGGGTTCCGCCACTCGAAGCCGCAGTAAAGAGAACAAGACCACGAGCAGTCATTATTCGGCAAGTTTTGATGCCGGATGGGAGATGGATATATTCGGAGGCCTCCGCCGCTCCGTGGAAGCTGTCGATGCGGATTTGCAGACGGCTCAGGAGGACTTGCACGATGTGCTTGTTTCCCTGTTGGCGGAAGTGGCCCTGAACTATATCGAGATACGAACATATCAATCGCGACTTGCCGCAGTACAGGCGAGCATAGAAGCACAAAATGAGACATACCAGTTGACTTTGTGGCGGTATGAAGCCGGTTTGAATGATGAGCTTGCCGTGCAACAGGCCCGCTATAATCTCGAAAGCTCGCGTTCCCAGATACCGAGTCTTCTTTCAGGGCTGGAACAGTCTATGAACAGCATGGCAGTGCTCTTGGGAGAAGAACCGGGTAAACTTCGTGAGGAGCTGGAAAAACCTGAACCTATTCCTGTTGTACCTCCGGATGTTGCTGTGGGTGTTCCTGCCGATGTTATTCGCCGGCGGCCTGATATACGAAGTGCCGAGCGGGCGTTAGCCGCACAGACGGCAAGGATTGGAGTTGCCAAGGCCAGCCTCTATCCAAGTTTCACATTAAACGGTTCGGTTGGTCTTGATGCCCTTTCAATGAGAGACATCTCTACGGCTGCCTGGTCGTTAAGCGGCGGTCCTCGTTTCAGTTGGCCGATTTTCGATGCCGGGGCCATACGTCAAAATATAGAGGTCCAGTCGGCACTGGCCGAGCAATCCCTGATTCAGTACGAAGCTGTTGTTCTTGCCGCGCTGCAGGAGGTCGAGAATGCTCTCGTATCTTATGCCCAGGAGCAGCAAAGAAAGGAAAATTTGCGCCAGGCGGCATTAGCAGCCGAAACTGCGGCTGAGCTGGCCCAGCAAAAGTTTCAGGCGGGTTTAACGGACTTCAGTAATGTTCTGGATACGCAGCGTTCACTGCTTAACTTTAAGGACCAGCTGGCCCAAAGCGAAGGGGCTGTAACATCCGACCTGATTCGGTTGTACAAGGCCCTTGGAGGGGGATGGGTATCTTTGGCATCTAACGAGCAATTATAGAATAAAAAGGAAAACAATATGAAATCGAAAAAAGACTCAACCCCGGATATCGCTAAAACCCTTGAGCTGGATCGCGCGTCAGGGCGGCGGCATCATCTGAGACGGTGGATTATTCTTATCGTTATAGTAGCGGTGGCGGTGACAGCCCGTGCAGTATGGAAGAATAAACAGGGACAGAATTCTATACAGTATGAAACGCAGCAGGCTACAAGGGGGAATCTGACTATTATTGTGACGGCTACGGGCACCATTCAGCCAACCAACGAGGTTGAAGTGGGCAGTGAGCAGTCCGGAATTGTTAAAAGTGTGGAGGCTGACTATAACGACAGGGTTGTTGTCGGCCAGGTTCTTGCCAGGCTTGATACTTCTAAAATTGATTCACAGGTCACACAGGCGAAGGCTTCCCTGGAGTCGGCAAAAGCAAAGGTCCTCCAGGCACAGGCGACCCTTAATGAGACCCGAAGCAAGCTTGCACAGTATCAGAAAGTTCGCGAACTAAGCAATAACAAAGTTCCGTCACAAACAGAGCTTGACGCGGCCGAAGCCGCGTTCGAACGTGCCAAGGCCGACGTAGCCAGCTCCAACGCGGCGGTCTCGCAGGCCCAGGCTACCCTTGAGACGTACGAGACGGATTTATCCAAAACAGTCATACACTCGCCTATTAATGGAGTTGTTTTAACCAGGTCTGTGGAGCCGGGTCAAACCGTGGCCGCGGCTTTCCAGGCCCCTGTGTTGTTCACACTTGCCGAAGATTTGACTCAAATGGAACTGCATGTGGATGTGGACGAGGCAGATATAGGTCAGGTCAAAGAAGGACAGGAGGCGGTATTTACTGTGGATGCATATCCCGACAGAACTTTCCAGGCAAAAATCATACAAATCCGCTACGGTTCACAAACTGTCGAAGGTGTCGTGACGTATGAAACCGTGCTTAAAGTGGATAATTCGGATCTGTCGCTTCGTCCCGGGATGACGGCGACTGCGGATATTATGGTCAAGAAAATCGAGGATGCCGTTCTTATCCCCAATACTGCATTACGATTTTCCCCGCCGGTGGAACAACAGTCGGAGCAAAGACGCTCAGGCAGCTTGCTGGGTGCATTGTTTAGACCACCAAGAATGCAAACCCAGCATCAGGAAGAGTCACCAAATAAAATAGAGAAGAAAGTCTGGATACTTGTTAATGGCCAGTTAACGCCTGTTGATATTACTGTTGGTTCTACAGATGGGATTATGACTGAAGTTGTAAAAGGAAATATCGAACCTGGAACAGAGCTGGTAACCGATACCCTTACATCGAAGCAAAGATAAAATGTTAAATAGTACAAAAAACAACAATCAGCCTATTATAAACCTCAAGGGAATAACCAAGGTCTATGGCCAGGGCCAGGCGGCGATGGAAGCTCTTCGCGGCATAGATCTGGATATAGAAGAGGGTGAATTCATTGCCGTGATGGGACCAAGCGGCTCGGGCAAATCAACCTGCATGAATATTCTCGGTTGTCTGGATGTACCTACAAAAGGCTCTTATAAATTCAGAGATATCGAAGTAGGCAAGCTGAGCAGAAGACAACGCGCCCTTCTTCGACGTCACTATCTCGGATTTGTGTTTCAGGGTTATAACCTTCTTAACCGTACCTCGGCGAAAGAGAACGTGGAGCTGCCCCTGATTTACAGGGGAACCGGTGCAGGTGAGCGCCATCGTCGTTCTGTTATGGCTCTCAAAACGGTTGGTTTGGCAGGCTGGGAATCCCATACTCCGGGCGAGCTTTCAGGCGGGCAGCAGCAGCGAGTAGCAATTGCACGTGCAATAATTACCGAGCCAACGGTCCTGCTGGCGGATGAACCGACAGGCAACCTGGATTCGGTATGCAGTGTTGAAATTATGGAGCTGCTTTGTGAGCTGAACCGCAATCGCGGCATAACAATTGTCATGGTTACACACGAACCGGATATGGCTAAATATGCTAAACGCGTCGTCCATTTTGTGGATGGACTGGTTGAGTCGGATAAACAGAATGGGAGACATCTGTAATGTTTTGGAATGCAATTCTTCTTGCTTTACGTGAAATTAAACGCAACGTATTGCGTTCTTTCCTTACAATACTGGGCATTGTCATCGGTGTCTCGGCAGTCATTACAATGGTTACACTGGGAGGCGGTGCCACCGTGCAGGTTACTCAGCAGATAGCAAGTATGGGAAGCAATCTGCTGATGATTAGCCCGGGAAGAAGATTCGGACCGGGCATGGGTTCCACTCCCTCAATGTTCAAGATGGATGATGTCGATGCCGTTGCCAGGGATATCAGCTCCGTCAAAGCTGTGGCGCCGGTTTCTTCTCAGTCCACTGTCGTAGTTTTCGGAAACGAAAACTGGCAGACAACCGTTACCGGCTCGACAAATGAATATATTACAATCGGAAACAGGTCTATCGTAGAGGGCAGGTTATTTAACAGCGCTGAGCTTCGTAACGGTTCGGCGGTCTGTATTATCGGTGAAACGGTACGTGAAAAATTATTCGGAAGTCAGGACTGTTTGGGCGAAACGATACGATTTAAAAAACTCTCTTGTGTAGTAATAGGCCTGCTTGCCCCTAAGGGACAAAATACGATGGGTATGGATCAGGACGATATCGTAGTTATACCGCTGCGAACATTTCAGAGACGCATTTCAGGAAATGAGGACGTCAGCCTTATACAAGTCTCGATTAAGGATGGAATACCTACCGAGAAAGCACAGAGAGATTTAGAGATATTAATGCGCGAGCGCAGGCATATTACAGGCACTGAAGAAGATGATTTTACCGTTATGGATATGAAGGAAATATCTTCGATGCTCACAAGCACGACTCATATACTAACCGCTCTTCTCAGTACGGTAGCAGCCGTGAGCCTCCTTGTCGGCGGAATCGGTATTATGAATATTATGTTAGTTTCCGTCACCGAGCGAACGCGCGAAATAGGTACTCGTCTGGCAATAGGCGCGCTCGAGAGTGAGGTTATGATGCAGTTTTTGGTGGAGGCGGTAGTGCTGTCTTCTTTTGGCGGCATCATCGGTATTATTTTGGCACTGTCCTCGTCTTATATGCTTGCAGGTTTATTGCGGGTACCTTTTGTTATTAATTGGAGTATCGTTATTCTTGCGTTTCTATTTTCAGCCGCAGTCGGTGTTATATTCGGATATTTCCCCGCCTTAAAAGCCGCACGCCTTGATCCTATCGAAGCGTTGCGTCATGAATGAGCGGATTAAATAGAACAATTTACTGAGTCCGCCCGGAATTTTATTGTTCGATTGGTTTGCCGAAAACAGTAAATTCCATGATACCCAGGTTCGAGCTACCAACCTTTGGCCAGTCTGTAATGGTCAGACGAACGAATTTGCAGGCCGTAGGGGGGATCTCTTCGAATTCTATGTATTTTGTTATTTTGTTGTTGGTTTTATCGAGAACGGTGGTGTAGGTATTGCCGTCGGTGGATGCTTCGATTTTATACTGATGGGCGATAGTTGCAACAGGCGGCTGATTGGTAGTCTCGCTTTGTCCTCTTGAGCCAAAACCAAAACCACGACCTCCCGAAGTGAATTCTATACGGCAGGAATCAATCATAAATTGCTGAACAGGATCGAATTCCGTTGCCGCGCCTAAATCCAGGGTCAGTGAGGGCTGCTTATCGTCTTCGGCGGGTTCCCACCATGTCCCGTTGGAGTTGTCAATGGCGTAGGCTGCCTCATGGCCTGTACGCTCGCTTGAGAAGCTGCTTTGCGCCCTCATGGCCCGCAGTTTATTGACGGTCAGAGGAATGGAGCCGGAGTCACCCCGGCGGGCGGGATCATCGACAACACCGGGAGCCCATTGGGGTGTTTCGGTAGGGCCTTTAACGAAAAGGTTACCGTTCTTATCGAAACCGACTGGGTCCATTCCGATACGCCGGCCGCCGGGCGGATTGGCCAGTACTATTGTATAGAACTGCCAGAAATTGCCGTCCGGGCCTTTGACTACGCAGCCGTGACCGGGGCCGGTGACAATGCCGGTGGTTTTTCGCAGAATCGGATTTCCCGGGGCGTATGTGAACGGCCCAAGAGGACTTTTGGATGTATAGACACCGGTTGCATAACTGAGCCATTGAGTACCGGATGCGGAATATTCGAGGTAATATGTGTCACCGTGTTTTATCATCCACGGGCCTTCGATCCAGGTAACTTCGGAATACTCGTTCATCTCGCCGTAGCGTTCCCATTTATGAGACTTATCGAAGCCAAACAGGTGTTTCGGAGCAGCCGCGAATTGAGTGAGATTTTCGGGATCGAGAGGGACAACATACACCCCTTCCGGCCCTCTGCCGGGATAATACAGATATGGTTTGTCATTATCGATGAAGAAGAACACGTCAAAAGCCCCGTCCCATGCTTGGCCGTTATTGGCTTTGCCAGTCCACGACTGGCCGTTGTGGTCTTTCCAGTCGCCGACCGATTCATAGGGACCCAGTATGTCACTTGCACGGTATAGCGGCGCATTATTGCCCGACATGTAGAAGTAGTCTTTGTACTTAACGACTCCGGGGGCGACCGGGACACGGCCCTGAACGGGGCTGTATTTCCAGTTTACCAGGTCTTCCGATACCCAGGCGCCGCCGCCGGTGCAAAACATGTAATATTTGTCATTTTCGCGCACGACCGTGACATCGCCGAGACTGACACCTCGTGGTGTGCCGTCCCGGGAGGAAGTTTCAATAGAAAGGGGATTGCAATAACGAAGCGATTTGCCGATTACCGGTTCAGCCAAAGCGGATTGAGAGCAAAAACCTATCCCTACTGTAATGACAACGATTTTAAGAATAGTTATACGAAGATGGTTTGATGACAGCATTATAGTTCTCCTAACAGATATTTCTCGTTTAAACACTATTATCTCTGTTTATAATGGAAGTATTAACCCATATTATTGACTCATTGCAGGTTTAATAATCCTGTAATTTCCACTTAGGTGCATCAGGCTGAAGAGATACAAAAAACCGTCATAATATGGGTCAAAATATCCGTCCTCATACGGTTCCAGTTTGGCATTCCACAGGGCATCGACAAATTGCCAGCTTTTGGCCTGTGTGCCCATAAGAGAAGCAGCGGCTGTAGTCGATACCCAACCCAGAGAATGGCGTAACGTACGATATCCACCTGCTCCCATGATCCTTTCACGAGCCGTACCATCGGGATTGAATTGGTCCTCAAATTTGTCGATTCCTCTGGCAAAGAGAAAATTCTGAAGACGTCTGCTGTAATCCTGCTGCCATTGTTTATCTTTGCAGGCCCATGAATAATCCAGGGCTATGTTCATTGGCACTCTCCATGAGTCAAAGCCAAAGGCACTGCCGAAACGGCCTCTACTCCGCGCTGCTCCGTCGAAATCTGTATTATCCGGAGTCAGGCCGGTCACCGGGTGACATGCTTTGTGCAGGAACTGGCGCGAGACCTCGGCACACTCGCGGTAAAAATCCTCGTGTCCGTCTTTTGCGTATTCCGCCCAGACTTCATAAAAAGCAGGTACATGATATGAAGGATCGGTATAGTTGTATCCTCGGTTGTCCGGCGTGAAGGTAATCATTTTGTTTTCCAGATTGATCACATGTGTTACACCCTGCGTCCCATCTTTACTCCACATCGCATCCAGAATTTTTCTTGCCTCGGCGTAATAATTTATGCCGGTGTCATTGCCCCAGCGATTGGATGCTAATAACAAATCGGTCACAAAGTAAAATTCACCGTCCGATGCAGAACCTTGTGAATTCATTCTGCCGGTCTGGGGATTGACGGACCAGGCAAAATAGGCCTCGCGAGGACCTTCCTGATGCTGCATGTATTTGACCGTCCATCGCCACAACTTATCGAAAACCTCTTTCTTGTTCAACTGCACCGCCACCATCAGGCCGTATGAAAGACCTTCTGTGCGGGCATCGCGATTTTTAATATCAGTGACATAGGCCATATCGTCGTCAACTTCGAAATAGACCCGGTTCGGACCTTCGAAGAGATCGGAATAAGCCCTGGCCAGCTTGGCGTCGATATCTTCCTGTTTATATCCGGCCTCGAGGAACACATTACGGTATTGCCCTGTTTCCCACGCTCCTTTGTCCCATGGTTTCATCTTGCCTCGATGGTCGTTCGCATCCTTTACACTGTCATCGTTGGAGAATCCAACTAAAGAAAAACACAGTGTGATAAGTGTTATTAAAAAGATTACCTTTTTCATCTACCTAATTCCCTCATTATTGGTTTTGTAGTACCTTTAGATTGAAAACGCTGAATCATTCAATGGTGATCTAAACAAGAACTTTTTTTCATAAAACGGCAACCTCAGCCATAGCGGATTGAAAGCAAAGCATATCTCCACCTTACACACTTAACAGGTATATTTTTTTCCTGTGACATTAGCAAACTAATTAGCGACTGCCTTTTCCAGTTTAAACAAACCAAGGTCGATGGCATCGGCCATTTTCTGGTAACCCGCCACGTTCAGATGCAGATGATCGCCTGTATCGTATTCGGGTAACAGCTTCGCGGGATTTGCCGGGTCACGCACGGCGGCATCCAGATCGATGACTGCGTCGAACTTGCCGCTTGTTCGAATCCATTTATTGACTTCCTGTCTCGCTGCCTCATGCTCTTCGCTGTCATAAAAAGATTCTCCGAATGGCAGGATAGGTACGCCGTACACTAAGATATTGTTGGCATGTGCCTTTTCTATGAACTGCTCATACGCGGCAATTAAATCGGGGGCCACTTTCGGGCTGTGGCTGCCGCCGATGTCGTTTACTCCCTCGAGAATGATTACCCAGCGTACCCCGTTTTGCTGGCAAACATCATGGTCAAAACGCTTCAGTGCGGTTGGTCCCAGGCCGCCTGTTACTACGGCATTGCCGCCGATGCCTTGATTCAGCATACCGATCTTCGCGGTGTTCGGGTTTGCCTGCAGACGCCGGGCTAGGTTATCCGGCCATCGGTTGTTGCCGTTTGTGGTGGAACCTCTGCCGTCGGTAATCGAGTCACCCAGTGTTACTACACATGCGTAAGAATCGTCGAGCCACAAATCAATCCCGCTTAGATTGTACCAGTGATCTGTTTTAACCGCCGAAGTCAAATCGGTCTCTGTCACGGCATTGCCGGTTTGGATATAGGATGTCGTCCTGGAGCCGGGATGCCCTGTGACATCGGATGATGTGTTCCCAAAATAAATACTCACCGTTAGGTTGCTCAAAGGTTTCACATCGAAATCCAGGGTGTCCGAATAAACGGCCTGGCCCGCCGGAATAGTTACCGAAGGTTCCCCTTTGAACACCAGTGCCTTATCCGTTGTCGGATCAATCGCGGCGGCGCCGGTTGAAACCGCCAAATGTGCGGCATTAATTGTCACCGGCTCGGACCCGTAGGTATTGGAAAACTGAACGCGTAGTTTGCTTCCTCCAAGGGTCACGTGTATAACCTGTCGCAATGTATTGTTGGATAATCCCGGTGCAGGCGGATTGTTTCTGCGTTCCGTCAACTGCTGGCCGCAGGCCCAGGTACCGATCCAGCAATCCTTCGCAGATGCAATATATGAGGTACAAAAAAGAATCAGCGTTAAAAGAACAAGCACTGCCATGCTCGATTTCTTCAATATTCTCATTTTTTATCTCCTGTTTTAATCCG
>CAYVXS010000096.1:3580-8870 GCA_964454885.1 uncultured Pirellulales bacterium | reverse complement strand
CGTCTATGTTAATATAACCATTTTCTTTGTACGGTCCGCACCCGATATTAATCTTCCTTGAGTTTGCCATTCACGAATCTCCAAAGAGCAATCCTTTTTCATTCAATAGGTGCCGAGATGTTATAACTTTTGCAGGAGATTATCCACAAATTTATTTGTTAAAACAAAATCCCGAGAGTTCGCATAAATCACAGGCGGGGCTGAATTTTCCCGTGCAGTTTTCAACAATTCCGATCCTGCTCAATGAGAAATCGTATTTCACAGGGTCGGCCGGTTCGATTTCGGTAAATTTGTCCGTTATTTTTATAGCTGTTTTCATTGAGACTGTTTTATTGTCATGGAATCCCAGAATCCGGCATAACCTGCCCATGTGAATGTCAACAGGCACTACGAGTTTTGCCTTATCGACCGATTTCCATAAACCGGCATCGACCGCATCATCCCGAACCATCCAACGTAAGAAAAGATTCAGCCGCTTGCATGCGCTGCCACCGGTAGGGGAGGCCAATAAATATTTCAAACCGCTGCTTATATTCCCCCTGTGTCGAGCGACATGCATATTCACCAGTGAATCGCAAAAATTCGACAGGGCGGGGATTATATTTTTATCCTTTTCGCTGTAACCTGAAAGAAAGTAGTTTTCTATACCGTCGTATTGTTCGAGGATTTTTTTTAGCAGCATCAATAAATCGGAAATGTCGTCTCCCGAATTAAATCGATGTTTGAATCCTTTTAATCTTCGCCTGTGAGCCGGACCAAAATCCATTACGAAAGCGTGCGGACTTTCTCCGATTATGGAAAACAACTTCGTAAGACTATTTTGAATCTGCTCGACACGTCCGTAAGCAAGCATAGCAGAAAGCAGACCGGCGATTTCCATATCCGCCCGCCTGGAATATTTATAGACGAATTGCAGCGGATCGGGCTTTATAAGCTCCCGTCGATTGTATTTACAATATAGCCTCTCCAAGACATCTTTTATCGCCGGTTGTCGGGCTTTCAATTTCACCTTCATTCGTTTTATGCTCAGAGTTGTATTACCCTTCGGCTTTTAGTATCGCTTTGGTATCATTCAGCTCAACCAATCCGACGGCGACAAGTTTTATCCGCCCGTTTTTGTCGATGTAGAATGTAGTAGGTATCGAGCTAACATCGGCAAATGGACTCGGTAACATGGCACCTGGGACGGAGGCTACTGCATAGTTTATCCCTTTGCTATTTACAAAAGCCTTCAGGGTCCCCGGGCTCTCGTTCGATATCGCTATTATGGCCAGCTCGTCTTCGCTCATTTGTTTCCTTAGCTCGATCAGATGAGGAATTTCCAGGTTACAGGCGGGACACCATGTGGCCCAGAAAACCACCATAACATTTTTGCCGCGATAACTGCTCAGGCTAAGCTTTTTCCCATTAATATCCGTGACGGTCAGTTCGGGTACGGTTTTGCCGAACCAGGGCTTAAAGACCACACCCCATGTTTTTGCCGACTTGATGATATCTTCCAGTGTGTCCTTGTTCTTTGCAACGGCCATAGTAGTAGCAGGAAGAGAAGCAACTGCAGCAGCAGCTTCAGTTTCTTCCACATTCTCGTTTTTAGGTGTCTGCTTATTGATTACAGCATAAATCGCACCTGCTATAATAATTACTCCTAAAATGGAGACGAAAATCCATATTAATTTATTTGTTTTTTTCTGTTCATTCATTTTATATCTCCTTTTATAAAGACATATTTACACACGTTTCCTGAGAATTGCAAGTTCTTTTAGCCAGCAATACAAAACCGGCACGATAAATACACTTATCAGGACAACAAACATTCCACCGAAAGAAGGTATCGCCATCGGTACCATAATATCCGATCCGCGACCGGTGGAGGTCAGAACCGGAATAAGTGCCAGTATAGTCGTTGCGGAAGTCATTAAACAAGGGCGAATACGACGTTGAGCGGCAATAATTGTCGCTTCCCGGACATCCTTGATTGAAAGAGGTTGATGCTGTTCGAAAACCTGATTAAGATATGTTGATTGAATGACGCCGTTATCGGAAGCAATACCGAATAAAGCAAGAAAGCCTACCCAAATAGCAACACTTAGATTAATCGGATGCACCTGGAAAAGACTGCGCATATTGACTCCGAAAACATCGAAATTCAGAAACCAGGGTTGAGAGTAAAACCATATCATCAGAAAACCTCCGGCCCAGGCGACGAGAATTCCGGAAAATACCAATATGCCCGTTGCCACCGAACGAAACTGAAAATACAGAATCATAAAAATAATGAACAGGGCCAGGGGTATAACGATTGAGAGCGTTTTCTGCGCTCGAATCTGGTTCTCATAGCTTCCGGCAAAAGTATAGCTTACTCCCGCGGGTATCACGAATTCTCCGCTGTCGATTTTGGATTTGAGATACTGCTGGCAATCTTCGACGACGTCAACCTCGGCAAAACCGGGTTTTTTATCGAACAACACATACCCTACAAGAAACGTATCTTCGCTTTTTATCGCCTGGGGTCCCTGTACATAACGGATTTCAGCCAACTGGATAAGTGGTATCTGTGAGCCGTCGGCGGCGGGGACAAGAATTTTTCCCAAACTTTCAATCTGGTTTCTAAGCTCCCGCATATACCTTACCCTGACAGGATATCGTTCTCGACCTTCGACCGTTGTTGTAATGCGTTTGCCGCCTATGGCTACTTCAATTACATTCTGGACCTGGACGATACTGATTCCGTATCGGGCAATCGCTTCACGGTCGATCTCGATTTCCAGATAAGGTTTTCCAACAATGCGGTCGGCCACGACCGCAGAAGCTTCCACACTCGGAACTTCCTTGAGAAGTTTTTCCAATTCCAGGCCGACCTGCTCTATCGTATCCAGGTCGGGTCCCTTTACTTTGACGCCCATAGGGGCGCGCATGCCGCTTTGCAGCATAACTATCCGGGCGGCTATAGGCTGCAGCTTAGGCGCGCTTGTAGTGCCGGGTATCTGTGCGGCTTTGACGATTTCGTCCCAGATGTCGTCCGGGCTTTTGATATTCTCACGCCATTGTCTTATACGGTTTCCGTCCTCGTCGGTAATATATTCTGGTTTATAATTAATGATAGTCTCGACCATTGAAATCGGCGCCGGATCGAGAGGGCTGTCAACCCGTCCGATTTTACCAACTACCGATTCTATCTCAGGAATCGATCCAAGTGCCGTGTCCTGCTTCTGTAAAACATCCAGGCACTCCCCGATTGAAGCATGAGGCATTGTAGTCGGCATATACAGAAACGAGCCCTCATCCAAAGGAGGCATAAATTCCTTGCCGAGACCGGGAAAAGTCCTCACACCGGCGGCCCAAAGCTCGTTCGAGCGGAAAGAATCCGGTACGAAATTAAAAATTTTTCCGAAACCGAGCCAGATCATTGCTCCCAGAATCAAAATGATAACAGGTATAGAAAGGAAAAGTATTTTATGTTCGAGACACCAGCCCAAAATTCGCGGGTAAAGTTTCTGAAATATTTTGAAAAATATCAAAAGCCCTCCAATGAGCAGCACAACAAATATGAGATTGAGAACAAGCCCCTTCATCGGTCCCAGTGGGAGCCAGTGATCGGCAAGTATTATCGCAACAAAAATAATGACAAATATATTTGCTGTTAAAGGAAGTGTTTTATCGATTTTTCGAGGTATATAATTCCTTAACAGATGATAACAGCCGATCAGACCTATAATGATTCCAACCCATAGGCCAAGTCGGAAAGCCGCAATAACTGCGACAATAATTAAAGCGGCTCCCAGAAAATATCGTGACATTTTTTTTATGGTGGATTTTCTGACAAAAAGAATATGAGCCGCCGGTGGAATTATGGTTAATGCAACTATTACTGAGGCAATCAATGCAAATGTCTTCGTATATGCCAGAGGTTTAAATAATTTTCCCTCGGCACCTGTCATCGTAAAAACCGGCAAAAAGCTCACAACAGTAGTCGATACCGCGGTCAGCACGGCGCTTCCGACCTCGCTCGCCGCTTTGAATACGACTTCCATCTTGTCCGCATCGGGACCGGCCTGATCGAGGTGTTTTAAAATATTCTCGCAGATGATTATTCCCATATCTACCATAGTGCCGATTGCAATTGCTATACCCGAAAGTGCCACAATATTTGCATCCACTCCGAACAATTTCATTGCAATAAAGCACATCAATATTGCAAGCGGCAGCAGGGCACTTATAAGCACAGAGCTTCGAAGGTGCAGCACTAAAACGATAACGACGATAATTGTGACAAGGATTTCCTCGGTCAGGGCGGTGTCTAAAGTGCCTAAAGTTTCGTAAATAAGTCCCGTCCTGTCGTAAAATGGTACAATTTTTACCTGTGATACAGTCCCGTCCGGCAGCGTTTTTTGCGGCAGGCCAGGTGAAATTTCTTTGATTCTCTTTTTGACATTCTTTATCGCTTCAAGGGGATTATAGCCGTAACGAACGACCACTACTCCTCCGACCGCTTCGGCACCACCCTTATCCAAAACCCCTCGTCGCAAAGCGGGGCCGTATGAAACATTTGCAATATCTTTTATATAAACGGGGACATTGTCGTTTACTTTGACAACGGTATATTCGATATCGGAAATATTTTTTATAAAACCAAGGCCGCGTATTACATATTCGACCTGATTTATTTCTATGGTTCGTGCTCCCACATCGACATTGGAAGATTTGACTGCTTTGAATACCTCATCCAGTCTGACGTTGTAAGCACGCATCGCATCCGGGTCCACATCGATCTGATATTCCTTGACAAAGCCGCCGACAGAAGCAACTTCACTGACACCTTCGGCGCTTTGAAGTGCGTAGCGAACATGCCAATCCTGGATCGTCCGCAATTCATCCAGGTCCCACCCGCCGGCGGGATTCCCTTTGTCATCGTAGCCTTCCAGCGTGTACCAGAAAATCTGCCCCAGTGCGGTTGCATCCGGTCCCAGCATCGGCTGGACACCCTCGGGAAGCGTTCCGGCGGGAAGGGAATTGAGCTTTTCAAGAATCCTGCTTCGGGACCAGTAAAAATCGACATCCTCTTTAAATATGACATAAATGCTTGAGAAACCAAAAAAGGAGTAGCTTCGTACGGTTTTTACTCCGGGAACACCAAGCAGTGAAACAGTCAACGGATATGTTATCTGGTCCTCCACATCCTGGGGAGAGCGCCCCATCCATTCGGTAAAAACAATCTGCTGGTTCTCACCTATATCGGGAATGGCATCGACCGGCACGGGATCGCGTGGCATACCCCACAAATCCCACTCGA
>CAYVXS010000096.1:0-3570 GCA_964454885.1 uncultured Pirellulales bacterium | reverse complement strand
AGCGGCCCAAAGACCAAGGCCTATGGACAATAATACTAAAAGCGCAACGACCAGCTTGTTCTCAAGACAAAATCGTATTACTTTATCGATTATTGATAGTTTTTGAAAAGCTGGATTGTCCATGGCTTTCCCTATAACAATTCATTGAGGTTATTTGAATCAGCAAAGTAGTTCTAAACTTTTTGCAATATTATTTCTGAAACTGAGGCAGTTTGGCAATATACTTTTCTGGATCCGCTTCGAACTTCGCCTTGCAACTGGCGCAGCAGAAATAAACTTTCTTGCCTTTGTATTCGACGAAAATATTTTTATCGATTTTATTGCCATCCATAACGGGGCACGTTGTCTGTTCTGTCGCTGCGGCTACTTTAGCCATTGTTTCGTCTGTCGGTGTCATAGGCTCGGCCATGTTCTGGCTCATTTCAGAGGATGTTTGTTCAGTCGTACCCGGCTCGGATTTCTTGCAGCCATCGATTAAAACCAATGCTACAAGTAAAAGTCCGCCAATTAACAGAACCGCACCTGATTTTTTACCTTTGAATTCCATTTTCCTGTCCTTTCAAAATCATAAAACCATTAAATTATTTCTCTTCGTTTCCGATTACTTCAGTTATTGTTCCGCACTTGAGCATTGCGGCTCCAAAATAGGGATTGTTTAAATCATCGTTGCCCTGTATCCAGTCCGCACCTTTGTTGTTAAAAGCCATCGGGCAATGAAATTTATAAAGAACATGATTCTCGGGAACACCGAATTTTTCAACCAAAGCTATGATTTCTACCGAAAGCCTGTCAAATACTTCCCGTATCGCATCAATTTTTTCCGACTCTTTAATCTGCTCCAAAAGTGTTTTAATCTTGCCACTCTGCTGCATACAGAAAATATTCGCTTGGCCGCTGATCAGGTTCATATCAACCACTAAAAGCGATTTAAGAGTCTGCTCTGCAGATTCTTTAGCGGCATTTATATTATCCGCAGCAAGCGCTTTTTGCATGTTAATATAGCCTTCATAAATTTGCCATAGCTGTAAACGAAGCTCATCCGGAACTTCAATCATCTCGCTTTTACTACCCTGCATATCGTCTTGACTTTCCGAGGTTGACATCGCATCTTCGTTATTCATCATGCTCGGTTTGGCCTGAAGCTGCATTTCCGAGTCGATCTTAAAGTTGCCGTTGGTGACAACAATTTCGCCTTCGCTCAGACCGGATTCGATTAGATAATAATCACCGGCTCGTGGACCCAGGACAATTTCGCGTCCTTCGTATGTAGGTTTTTCGGTATCGGGAACCTGCACATATACGACCGCGCGCTTGCCCGTTATTAACACAGCCGATGCTGGTACGACTAAAGGTGCCTGACCGGCTTCGGTTGCTTTGACATAACCGAGCGACTCGGCCGGAACTAAATCCATCCCGCATATATCGCAGGTACCGGCGGTGTCTTTGACAATATCAGGATGCATAGGGCATATCCATTTACCTGCCATCTGTTCGTCCATTACCATACCGCCCTGAGCGATCTGTGAGCTGACAACAGCCCGTACAAACATTTCCGGCTTCAACCTTCCATCGGGATTCCCAACGTCCACCCGGAGTTTTATTGTGTGGGTTTTATTGTTAAGCACCGGTTCGATAAAGCTTATTCGACCTTTGAAGACTTCACCGGGATAAGCCTCAGTCGTAAATTCCACTTCCTGACCGTACCTGATCCACATCATATCCGACTCGTATGCATCGAGCTTTACCCAAAGCTGTGACAAATCGGCAATTGTATATATTTTCATCCCGGTTTGTACATACATCCCCTCTGTTGCATGTCTTTCTATGACTACTCCTCCGATTGGTGCATAAATGGTCAGATGATCAAACGGCTCACCTGTTTTCTCAATATTGGCGATTTGCTTCGGCTCCAAACCAAGTAATCTTAATTTCTCCCTGGCGGCTTCGAGAGTTGCGCGTGTCGAATTGTTAATTAGTTCGGAACTTCCAGCATTGATATTTTCAGCCGCTTTAATAGCCTGAAGTAATTCCGCTTGGGCACTCAGAAGTTCAGGGCTGTAGAGATACACCATGTGGTCACCTTTCCTGACACGAATACCCGTGTAGTCCACATAAAGTCTGTCTATTCTCCCGGGAACCCAAGCGGAAATATTCTTCACTCGAGTTTCATCATAATCAATCTTGCCGACCATTCGAATTTTTGCAGTTACAAATTTTCGTTCGACCGGCGATGTTTCGATTTGCATTAGCTTTTTTGCGGCCTCGGAAAATTCTATTCTCAATTCGCCGATATTACTTTCCTTAAGAGGAATTAAATCCATAAAGCAAATTGGGCATTTCCCAGGTTTGGTCTGGCGAATCTGCGGGTGCATCGAACAGGTCCAGATAGTTGGCTGTTCTTCCATTTCCGGATGATTGTGGTTTTCAATATTTCCTGATGTGGCCGCAGGACCTCTTAGGATAAAACCGAGACCGAACGCTGCGATTATCAGCACAACAGCAAGGGCGGCTTTCAAACTATTTAAAAAATATTTTAATTTCTTTCCTGCCATAATAATCACCATTTAGCTTGCTTTTCCTACTATTTATATAGGATATCTGTTCTATAGAAAACCCATTTCTTATGCTTTTTTTGAGGATTTCCGTTATAAATGAGAGCTTTAAGACCTTAATATCAGCAAAATGATTATTTTCGTTCGACTGTTTTTTAGCCTAAATCTCCCCCGATTAGCATCTCTAATTGAGCTAACTTTTGCAGGTTAGTCGTAACGACCCTTTCCAAAGACAGCTCGAACTCAAGCAATTTCCTCTGAGCATCTATCAGGCTAAGGAAATCTACCGTCCCGGCTTTATATGCCACCTCGGAAGCATCGAGCATTTCTTTCGCCTTGGGTATTAACACCCCCTTATATAATTCGACTTTCCTGGCGGAATCTTCGTATTCGAATAAAGTTTTTTCAAGCTGTGCGACAAGGTCGTTTTTACTCTGAACTTTTTTAGACGAGCGGCTTCTCATTTGCGCCTCAGCCTGAAGCTTTGTGGCTTTATAGCTGTCCGTCCAGATCGGCAGGTTGAGCGAAAGCATTGCTATAACAGGGTCTTTTCCGCTGTCTCTGACACCTGCAGCAATAGCTTCATCGGTTTGAATCCAGTCAACACCGATATTAATATCCGGATAAAACTTTTTCTTTGCCAACTCTATCTTAGCTTTGGCTGCGGCGACTTCGAAATCCAATGCCTGTAACTGTGGATTATCGGCAATCATCTTTGCAGTGACTGTATAGTGATCAATCTTTACCAGATTAAATTGCGGCTTTTCGGGCCACGGAAGCGGCAAATCTGTTTTCCGATTGAGAATGGAATTTAATCCTGTAACTACAGGAGCGCGTAACTCTTCCAGAGTTTTTAATTTGTCTTCAAGAATAGCCAATTCTATTTGTGCTCTAATAATATCCGGGTGACTGCCGGTGGCGGCGGTGTATCTTGTTAGGGCAACCTCTTCGAAATGTTTCAACAGCTCAAGATTCTGCTTCGCTATCTCGATAGCTTGTGCAAGATAGGCATACTCAT
>CAYVXS010000095.1:0-8943 GCA_964454885.1 uncultured Pirellulales bacterium | reverse complement strand
ACATGTTTTTTATATTCGGCAGTCAAGTCCATTTTCTTGACCTTGCCGTAAGCTGTCCCCTTGGTATGAAGTAAAGCCAGCGCGATATGCTCAATATCTTTTAAGCCGGTATCGGCACCGACGGGCTTGGCCTCAAGACCGGATATCTTAAAACCATTGTACTTGGCCGGATTATGTGAAGCAGTTACCTGGACACCGCCGCAGGTTCCTATATGATTGATAGCAAAGTACATCTGCGGCGTATCAATCATGCCGATATCAATGATATTTGCTCCGGTAGAATTCATCCCCTCGATAAGAGCTTTTACCAGCGACTCGCTGTGTGTCCGCATATCACGACCGACGCACAGTGATTGCGCATTAGCCTGACCCCGCTCGTAACCGCGAAGCAGCGACCGCAAAAACTGGGCCGTGGCGGAACCGATTTTCCATGCGTCTTCCTCGTTGAGCTGGTCCGGGTATATACCCCTGATATCGTACGCTTTAAAAATTTTAGGGTCCATCTTGTAACTCCGGTAGTAATTAAATCATCGAGCCAAAAGATCAAAGTTACTCATTTTTGAACTTTTTGTTAAGTAACTGTGGTTATTTTATGCACATAATCGAGAGTGTCAACAATAATGAACTATATGCAACGGAATGTTCTTTAATCGGCGAAAAAAACTGATAAAGCCCCCCCTCCGGTAAGAACCATTACTCCGCGAATTCTTTTTAGAACAATTACCTACCTTCGATTTTTCATTCCAGTTCATGTATCTTTACGCTGATCCGGCAGCTTCGGTCAGTTTCTGCATAACAGGAATGTTTCAAATTACCACCGCCGGAGCGGTGAATTGTGACAGGTCGGACAGACCAAGCTGTTTTTCGATCTCCGCAACCTGGCTGACCGCCTTATCGAATCCATCCTCACCAAATTGCTCGTGCTCGATTTCCTCGAATTTCTCCCCCATTTCTTCTAATTGCTCCTGGTTTATAGTCTGCTTCCAGGCGGGAAAAACTACGGTATCTTCCCTGGCGGCGTGCGACCGGTACATTCTAACAAAAGCCTCCATCGCAGATGTCAATCCCTTTACATTAACAGAATCTTTTCCTTTCGTTGCTGCCAGAATGTAATCCGTTATTTCCCGACCTCGGCGATGCTGGTCAATAAGTATATTAATATAGCCCGATGCTTCACCTCCGGCTTTAGCTACAGCCGGGAAAATAAAGGTTTCTTCAAGGGCCTTTTCGTGATAGTTTTCTCCAAAGGTGCGGAATAACTGAGCTGCCTTATTGACTGGCTCATAAATCGCAGCCGTCGGTGATTGCCTGAATTTTCCTACAGATTCACTATACACAATCAATAACCGCCGCAAAACACCATGTTCACGCATTAAATCTTCAACTGCTGTAACTTCCATTTCCATATTATTCTCACTTTCTTTTTGAGAGTTGGATTCACCTGCAAATAACATCTTCGGGGTAAAACCGTCACGCAGAATCAATGCTACACTTAAACCTCCAACACCGATAAGCAAATTTCTTCTGGCAGTATCCATAAATAGCCTCCTTAACAATAGTAATATTGATAATATGATCCTACCGACAAACGTTGAATTTCGTATAGGGAAAAAGCTTAAACTTAGGAAGGAAAAAGCTGAATTCGAGCTGACACGACATATCACAGCTTATGGAGCGGTATAAATCAGCCATATACCGCCCAACAAAACCAATACACCACAGATTCTTTTGAGAACGATTGCCCCCCTGGATTTCTCGTTCCAGTTCATGTATCTTTGAACCAATTCGGTAAAAGTTCCGGCCAATACAATCACCGAACAATGCCCCAGGCCATATACCAGAAGTAAAATTATACCGTAAGTTAAGTTTGACGAGGCAACCTTGAATGTAATCCCCAGCACGGGGGCCATGAATGCAAACGTACAAGGACCGATAGCAATGCCGAAAACCAGCCCGAGAATAAACGCCGCAAGTACGCCTTTTCGCTTCATTCCAACCTGCCCGGGACCGCCGAAAGGCATTGGGATTACATCCAGAAGGATTAAGCCAAATACAAAAAAAACAACTGCCACGAAATAACTGCCGTACGGTCCCACGTCGCCCAACATTCGCCCCGCCGAAGCGGTGAGAGCCCCGATACCGGCAATCGTCATAAGTATTCCTACAGAGAAAAGTCCCGAAATATAAAAGGCGCGCCGGGTCGATATCCGTCCCTGCCCGTTGACAAATCCGATGATTAAAGGAATGCTCGCCAAGTGACACGGGCTTAAAAGCACACTCAAAATCCCCCAGACAAAAGAGGCCGCCAACGCTATCGCGGCAGTCCCCTCAACTGCATGTGTTAATGTTGTGAACAGTTCTCGGATCATTTGGTTTGTGTCATTTCAAAACCAAGCTCTTTCCACTTCGAAAGGATATCATTTTTGGAGTAAAATCCTTCGTGTCGGAAAAGTTCCTTGCCGGAAGCATCAAAGAAAATCTGGGTCGGGATAAGTTTAATATTATAAATCGTTCCTGACAAAGGATCTTTGCGAACATCCATAAATTCCACCTTGAAATTACCGGCATATTCGGTCTTTAGCTCTTCGAGAATTGGAGCCATCTCTTTACAGGGGATACACTCATCCGACCCAAGATCAATTAACATCGGCAGATTTTCGGTCACAAGCCGGTCAGGCTGTTCCGTATCATCGGCACTTGCTGTTATTTCCGAAGTTGTCCCCGAATCAAGATCAATTTTAATTTGCTCTTCATTTATATTCCGGGCCTGCTGTGCCGAATTATTGACATCAGCCGTTGTCTCGGTACTGGTTTCGGTTGCCTGTTCCGATTTATTTCGTTTGATGGTAAGCACGGCAATTACCGAAACGATAAGAACGACAACAATTGTGACTTTCCACGTTTGGTTCATTTTTGGACTCCTGCAATCTAACTAAGGATTTCAATCGCTTTGGAAGTAACCTTATTAATATTTTCCTCGTTGATCGGGCTTTTGCCCTTTTCCAGTCCGAGGTCGGTGACACGAATATATTCGAATTCGGTAAATCCGGCTTTTTCGAGGCAGTTCTTAACACAATCCAGGTTGCATCCGTCAATTGCCAGGATTTTCGAGGCCGAGCCGGTCTTTTTCATAATAGGTTCTATCCGCCCTCCTACACCCGCTAAGCAAAACATCGCCCCGATACCATCTTTGCTCAACTTTCGTGCCGCACGATCGGAAATCGCCCCTACGTCCGCAGCGCCACTGCATGCAAAAATCAGTTTTGGTCCACCTGAACATAAATTTTCCTTAGTCATAGCACCTTTTCCCTCGTTTTATATTTTTATTTGACATTTTTATTAACAATATCACTTCTAAGTCCCTGATGGATGTAATTATCAGGCTTCCATACAAAACCATTTAGATTTTGTATAACAAATGATTCATTTAGCGGTTTGTTTAGAAGACTTTCAGCAAAATCCCAGCCGAGTTTCTGGCACTGACGCATTTGCGCGACAGTAAAATTGCCGGATTTTATTTTCTTCTCAAGTTCTGCGAGTTCAGAAGGAAACACACCCTTTTTAAGTGAAACTTTTACTGCCTGTTTCGTTGAGATGCGGTAGATAATTAATTCGTTGCTCATGTTGGGATCAATTTTTTGTGTACCAAATCTTATCCTGCCACCGGTAAGGTAAGCGGCTGCATCACCAAAACATGGAGAATTATTTGTGACGCAGCATGTATCCGTTCTGTCAATGACACCATTTGGATAAAGTCGGTTTAAGCCTAATTTTAAGCCGCACGAGGCAGTAACTAAACCATCACATAAGTGACCATGCATTTTAATCAAATCTTTTAATGTGATGGTTTTGGACTTTTGTGCATAAGGACCGAGGCTGCTTTCCGTATCCAGCGCTTCAAAATTCGGAGCGTATGGAGCACCAGCCACCCAGTCAGGATAATACCAGCATGTTTGTTCAGAAGCATTGTCACTTACAGTATTTGCTGTTTTAACTGATACATCGCCTGATAAAAACAAGAGGACACATAAAATATTTATTATTATAAGTTTCATATTTTAACCTTTGATGTCCCTTTCCACGAACTCAATTCTTTTTGCCGGGTAAAATTATATTTTTTGCTAATCTGCATATTGTACGGCAGTTTGTTTATGTCAGCATTGTTTTTATTTCATCCGGCGAAAGTACTTTACCGACTGCCTTTACCTGGCCGTCAATAGCTAAAGCCGGTGTCAACATTACGCCGAACTTCATAATCTCATTGATTTCGGTGACTTTTTCGATCTCGAATTCGCCGCCCAAATCTTTTACCGCAGCTTCTGCGCTTTCGGCTAATTTTTTACATTTAGGACATCCCGTACCAAGAATCTGTATCTTTTTCATATCTTAATCTCCAGGTCTGTTTTTGTCATGGAACCGTTTATCGGCAACACCGGGAATACCGGAAACGTGATCCTGCCAGCCATTTTTTTCGACCTTAAAAACGTCAAAACGAGTAACATAAGGTTTAATATCCAGCAATGGAGTACCGTCTAAAATATCCACCTCGGAAATATATATCCGTCCGTCCTCTATCCGCAAAAGCTTCACAGGTGAGATTCCGATCGGATTGGGACGACACGGCGCACGCGTTGCAAACAATCCTCGCTCGACCGTATCCAGGTAAGGTATAACTGACAGCTTCGGTTCGGCCGCCTTATGAAACCAATACAACAGCCATATCCTCTCAAAGCCTTCGAGGTCTTTCAATCCCTTTCTGTACGGTTCATAAATTTCAACAACACCTTCGCTGTCTTTGGCATAAACAGGCTGAATCGGCGCCCCTTTCGCCTCTTTAAGCGACGAATGAATAACGCCGATAGGACTGATATTCATCGAAATGTCATGTGTTTCGGTCATGTGACGGCCTCCGTTTTAAACCAATTTTGCGTTCTCAGGCATATTTTAACCAACATCAGCATAACAGGCACCTCGATAAGCACCCCAACCACGGTCGCCAAGGCCGCTCCCGAAGAAAGACCGAACAACATAGTTGCCGTAGCTATCGCAACCTCGAAGTGATTGGACGCCCCTATCATCGCAGATGGAGCTGCATCGCGATATTCCAGCTTTAATATCTTAGCCAATCCATATGCAAGCCAGAAAATGACATTCGTCTGAATAAAAAGCGGTATGGCTATCCATAGAATCGTCAAAGGATTGGACAGAATGACTTCGCCCTTAAATGAAAACAACAGGACCAGGGTAATAAGCAGAGCAATGATAGTAACAGGAGTTAAAAAATGGAGGAATCTTTCCCTAAACCACTGCTCGCCTTTTACGGCAATAATCCATCTTCTGGAAAAATATCCGGCCACGAGCGGCAGAGCGACATAAATGGATATAGACAGCACCAGCGCCTGCCAGGGAACAGGCAGCCGACCGACTCCGAGCAGAAATCCGCCGAGCGGTCCATAGAGAACCAACATTGTCAGTGAATTTATCGCTACCATAACGAGTGTATGGCCGTCGTTTCCTTTGGCTAAATACCCCCAGACTAAAACCATCGCCGTGCACGGGGCGATACCGAGAAGGATACAGCCGGCGAGGTAGCTCCGCCACAGAGGAACTTCCAGCACTTTCAAGCCGTCCAGCTCGATAACTTTACCGACGCCGTAGGTCGCACCGAGAGGCAAATCGAGGCCGAAAGGCATCTTGACATGATCAACCGCATCAGGACCTATGAAACTATAGAACAAAGTACCGAGAAAGAACAGTGATATTGCATACATCGTAAACGGCTTGATGGCCCAGTTCACAAATAATGTCAAACCCACCGGCCTGATGCTCTTTCCCGCTTTCAATACCTCGGCAAAATCTATCTTTACCATGATAGGATACATCATAAAAAACAAACAGACTGCAATCGGTATCGAGACAATCGGAGCTTTATTGACGTAAATTGCAATCCCGTCCAGTGTTTTTGCAAAACCGGGGGCTAATTTCCCGAGGACGATTCCGCCAGCAATGCAAAATACTACCCAGAGAGTCAGATACTTTTCGAAGATATTCAGCCCTTTGCCGGACTTTTGAGATTTACTATTAATTTCCATATAAACACTTACTCAATCCAGAATTTTTTACTTCCTGTAAGCCGTGATATTAATACTTACGACATAGTCACTCGGTCGTGTCCCCTGCGGCAGAGATTCCAACACCTCTCTATACAGCGGGTCGTTGCTATCGACCATCAAATCGATAATGTCCGATTTCTCTTCGATTTGAATGTCACTCAATCCCGCCTTCTTTGCCATCTCTACCGTTGTCTCTATTAAAACCGCCCCTGCAATACAACCTACAAGTGCCGTTGCAGATTCCAAAACCTCCTCCGGCAAAACTTTTTTCAGAGCAAGATCAGAAATACATGCCTTGCCTCCCGGTTTTAGTACGCGGGCAATCTCGTTCCAGACCTGCTGTTTGTCCGGCGAAAGATTAATCACACAATTCGAAATCACTACATCGACGCTCGCATCCGCCACGGGAAGATGCTCGATTTCACCTAAGCGAAACTCGACATTGGAAAGGCCGGTCTTTTCAGTAAATTTCGAGATGCCCTCCCTTGCTTTGCCGATCATCTCGGCGGTCATATCCACTCCAATCGCTCGACCGCTCGGGCCGACTTTCTTTGCGGCGATAAAACAATCGAAACCGCCGCCGCTGCCCAGATCCAAAATTATCTGGCCCGGTTGTAGATTAGCGATAGCAGTAGGATTGCCGCAGGAAAGCCCCATATTTGCACCATCCGGCAAAACATCCAGCTCCCCGCTGGTGTAACCAATTCCCTCGGCGAGTTTGTCGGGTGTTGACGAACCACAGCAGCAGCCCGAGCCTCCTTGCGCGATCTGTGTATATCCCTGACGAACCTTCTCTCTGATTTTCTCTTTAGATTCGGACATGATAAATCCCTTTTAATTTATTTTGATAATTCCTCAACAAGTTTATCCATCTGCCCGGCGGCACCATTTCTGACCATTTTTCCAACCTCGATCGCCTGCCGGATGTCACCCTCGTCGATGTTCTTCTCCTTTGCTTTGGCGACATGAAATTTCACACATGGGTGACAATTCGCCGATACGGATGCCCCTATCGCAATTAATTCCTGTATTTTTTCATCAATCATTTTCCTGTTTCCTAACTTATCCCCAAACAGCTCCGAAAATCATTCCCGATACGGCGGCCATTAAAATTACAAGCGTGACAAAGACAACCGTCTTCTGCGTTCCCATCACAGAGCGAATCACTAACATATTAGGTAAAGACAACGCCGGGCCGGCCAAAAGCAGCGCTAACGCAGGACCTTTTCCCATACCGGCACCCATCAGCCCCTGCAGAATTGGGACTTCCGTTAAGGTTGCAAAGTACATGAAAGCCCCTGCAACAGAGGCGAAAATATTCGCCCGGACTGAGTTGCCGCCGACGGCGCGATTGACCCAGGCAGTGGGAATTACTCCCTGATGTCCCGGTCGGCCAAGCAGGAACCCGGCAATCAGAACACCGGCCAACAACAACGGCAGTATCTGCCAGGCAAAATCCCACGTGGCCTCAAGCCATTGCGATAGCTCGCTGCGATTAAACCATGACAATACCATTATCATAAAACCGCCTAAAAGAACCAGAACCAAAATCCAGCGAATTTTATAGATTAGCTCATAAATGTTGTTTTTCTGTACATCCTCGATTTCCTGAACAAGCTCCGCTGGAATCTCGGTGGTTTTGCCGGACGTATCCAAAATCGTGACCGTATCCTCTGTGCGATTGAGCAAAGTTCCCTCGACTTTGTAAGCAGTCAATCCACCCGGGCAGCACAGAAATACCGCCCGGATATCGCCGCTGCGCGCCCAGTTGGCAAATACAAGAATGCCGACCATCGAAGCAAAATACAGGGCGTTTTTCCATAATGGCCGGCTCACCTGTTGTTCGGGCATGGCCATTTGCGCTTCGCTTTTTTTGATCTCTTCTTTGCGATAAATCAGGTGCATCAAAAGCCCGATTATAATGCTGAATAAAATTGCCCCCACAGCGCGGGCGATACCAATTTCTAATCCGAGGATGCGGGCGGTCAGGATTATCGCAAGGACATTGACGGCCGGACCCGAATAAAGAAAGGCTGTGGCCGGTCCCAGTCCCGCTCCCATCCTATATATGCCGGCAAACAACGGCAGTACCGTACAGGAACAAACCGCGAGAACACTGCCCGAAATGGACGCCACGCCGTAGGCGAGGACCTTGTTGGCCCTGGCCCCGAGATATTTCATTACCGAGCCCTGGCTGACAAAAACCGATATGGCACCGGCAATAAAAAAAGCGGGAACAAGACACAGCAGGACATGCTCCCGGGCATACCATTTGACCAGATGCAGCGATTCGGTAATTGCATTATCGAAGCGGACCGCGCCGACCGGCAGATAGAAACAGCCCAGAAACACCGCTACAATAATCGCCATTTTTTTCCACTGTTTCTTCCAGCTCATAACAAAAACTTATCCATTCCCTTTGTCATGCCTGCGAAAGCAGGCATCCCTTACAACATATTTGGTTCCGGATTCCCGCTGGAGTTTACCCCATAGGGACTCAGAATGACATCTAACAAACTACTATAATGCTTTTAACAATTTCTCATTGTCTTTGGCCTGCTGTTTTAAAACTCGGCCCACGCAGGAAAAAAAATCCACGATACAGTTACACTTCAACTTATATATTACTTTAAGTCCGTCTTTACGATATTCCAGCAGACCGGCGTTTGTCATGACCGAAAGATGCCGCGAAACGTTCGAGCGTTCCGAGCCGACGTACTCGGCAATGTCGCAGACGCACTGCTCGCCGTCTGCGAGGAAATTCACGATCGCGATTCGCAGCGGATGGGCTATCGCCTTGGCGATTTCCGCCTGCTTTTCAAATAGTAGC
>CAYVXS010000094.1:0-8970 GCA_964454885.1 uncultured Pirellulales bacterium | reverse complement strand
CAAATTGTCGGTCGAGATGGCAACGGTAAACTCATGCGAGGAGCTGTTGATGGGCCGTCCCAGATTGACTGGTTCGCCGAAGCCGAAATCCGCCCTCGCAATCCCACCACCAAATATAATCACAACCACAAATCCAACTAACATCAACATCATTCTGTAATCATTCAATTGTTTCATTTGTCCACCTTTCTCTCTACTATTCATCGTCTTTCTGTTGTTCCAGGACATTTTCCTCTGTCAGGGGGCTATTGGACTGCTCCCAGTATTCGATAAAGACCTTCAAATCCTCTATATCCACAACTCCGTCACCCCAGGGCGAGGGAGCAATATCACAGAGTGACTCTTCGCTACCCCAGTTTTCAATGAGTATCACCAAATCATCGATGTCTACAATTTCATCGCCGTTAAAATCAACAATCGGCTCAATCGATGCCTGATAGATATCCCATGCGCCCTGACCGCCCGGTCGAGGGGAACAGAAATACAGGATAGAGCCATCGGCAGAGATATTCGGCATTATATCATCAGAAGCACTATTGAGCGTCGGGCCAAGATTTACGGGGTCCTTCCATTCGTCATCTGTCGTTTGGCGCTTTGTCATCCACATGTCGTGACTGCCGGACCCACCCGGTCTCATCGAGTGGAAAAATAAAGTTAGGCCGTCGCCTGAGATAAATTCACCGGACTCGTCGGCTGAACTGTTAACCAGCGGCCCGAGATTGACCGGTTCCGACCAGGGCTCTTCCGTCGTTGTCCTGCCGGCTGCCCAAATATCGGCGCCTCCATATCCGCCCGGACACATTGACGTGAAGTAAAACGTAAGGTTATCAGAGGAAATGCACGGCTTCCAATCATGGGCGGAGGTATTGAAAGCAGTACCGAGATTCGTCGGCGCCGTCCAGGGATCGTTCTTCGTGGCGCGGACCGTCATCCATATATCCCAGCCGCCATGGCCGCCGGGCCGGTTGAGCGAATCGAAGTAGAGTTCCAGGCCATCGGCCGAAACGTATTCCACAGTATCCGCGAACGGACTATTGACAATCGGACCAAGATTCACAGGCTCTGTCCAATTATCGTTTATTGTCGGACGGGTCGATACCCATATATCGCCGAGACCGTAGGTGCCCGGACGATTCGAGGATATATACATCTCCAGGCCGTCGGCCGAGAGGCAAAACGTCGCCTCGTTCGAAGATGTATTAATTGGCGAGCCAAGATTGAACGGTTCGCCGAAAGTAAACTCAGCGTTGGCAATTCCACCGCCATACACAATCGCGGCCGTAACTACAACTAACATTGTACTGATTCTGTTATGGCCTGAATGTTTTATTTTTACGTCTTTCTTTCGCATTCGATTTTCTCCGGTTTGTCATTCTTTATTAATTGACTGTCACCTCGATGGAAAATGTTTTGGCGGTTTCGGCGTCCGGCTCCATTGACCGGCGATAGACAAGTTGTAGAGTCTCCTGCCCGGTACTTACCGCACTAAAGTATAAAATTTCCCATCCGCCGGCACCGATGGTTTCATCATCCTGCTCGGAAGGAAAGTATAGAGAATCGCCGAACTTCTCGAGGATGGAATTCTGTTTTTCGACCGGGGCCCAGCTATAGCCGGTTGACGGATTCGATTCGAGAGTAACGGCAAGCATCTGCCCCTGCTTAAGTGTCACCTGTCCGCCGTTGTCACTATCATTAACGTTAACAACCTCCGGTATATCGGAAATTGATTTGCTTGCCTCGGCGGTTCCGCCGTATGCGCCCATATTGATTCTGATGCCGTTCGGGAAAGGCTCGTCACGAACCGGCATATTCGGATCGCCGGCATTGATGCATGGACTTGTCACGTCATCAACCACCCAAGTTTGCGTATTCGGATTCCATCTTCCATATTCCGATTTCAAATGATAATCCCCGTCCACCCATACCGCATTCGGATCGTTAGGCTCGACAACAATATTAGGATCGTACGCATCCGCCCAATAGCCCGGCTCTGCAAAAAGCGGATCTTCGTCGATATTACCAACACCATCCCAGCCACCTTGAATATCACTGTAAGTGACAATCGCATCGCCATAAATCTGGTTTGGGAAATTATCCCAAATTATGCAGTTGTTAAGTATTGAATCGCCGAAATTTTTATATATCCCACCACCCAAATCTGCCCGGTTGCCGCTAAATATACAGTTATTTATTATGGTATTTGAATTAAGAGCAGATATACCTCCACCTTCATAGGCCGAATTGCCAGTGAAGACGCAGTTGTTTATTTCGAAATTACCGCTAACAATATATATTCCGCCGCCTTTTCCTCTTGCCGAATTCCCACTGAAAATGCAGTTGGCAAGAGTTGAACTACTGTCGTTTATATTGCAAATCCCACCGCCATATACTGATGTGTTTTTGAGAAATATACAATTTGTCAGCTCTGGCCTGCAATAGTTAAAGTTGCTTATACCGCCCCCTCCTCCTGCACCGGCGTCATTCATCGAGAATATACAGTTGGTCAGGCTCGGGCTGCTGTAGTTATCGTTCATCCCGCCGCCATTGTTTAGAGCCTGGTTTTTATTAAAGACGCAGATTGTCATGATTGGATTGCTTTCGTTGTTTTCCATCCCGCCGCCGTTTGCTCCCGCATAGTTCCTGCTGAAGCTGCAGTTTGTCAGGATTGGATTGCTATTGTTGTTATAGATTCCGCCGCCGGATCTATCTGAACGGTTACCGGTGAAGATGCAGTTAATTATTGCAGGACTTCCATATTCATTATACATCCCCGATCCTTGAGGTAAAATCCATATATTTATATTTGATGAATTTTCCGGCAGCGTCCAGGAATTGTTACCACCTGTGATGGTAAAGCCATCGATTACCGCAGTCTCATTTTTGTATGAAGATTCAACTACATGATAGCTGTTTTCGGTGTTATTTTCGAAGTTTGGCCCATCATCTCCATTGAGGTCGCCGGAGAGGATTGTCTCGTATAGTTCGATGTCTCGGGCGTTTGGATCTGTCAAACCTGCGTAACCGCCCTTTATTGTTACGCCGTTTATTAGCTGGAACGTGGCATAACGGTAGCCGGTGATTTGGTTCGCTCCTTTGTCGGGCGTGTATATGCCGCCGGCAACGCGTATTTCAACAGGCTTATCCGAATCATTGGCATCGACCAAAGCATCCTGCAAATAGATATAAGCGTTTTCCCACGATGAGCCGTCATTTACACCGGCGGCATCGTCATCGACGTAGATAATCTTCGCCGGACTTGTCTCTGCATAAGCCGGAGCTGGAGCCGGGAGGACGTTATACAACAATACCAGTAAGAGGATACAAAATCTCTGATATGATAATGCTTCAATGGAACACACTTTTACAACCTCCTTTCAAAAGAGCAATATAACAGAATATTGGGGTTATTTCAAGTAAATACCGGACGTTTCCGTCTGTTCTGCTATAACTTTCATCAATTTAGTCCCGGTATAGTGAACCGGGGTTTTCCTTTCTTGCTATACAGAGCCATACGATGAAGCATTTGGCTGGTGAAAAATAATTTGTTAACGTTACGTCAATAATAAAAATTCGATACCCAGATTTTTCGGCTGCGCCTCAGGATGATATAAAAGGTGTCAATTTTGTTCACTCCTGTGGATCAACTTTCAACTTTTCAATAGTTTCTATAAAACTCTCGGCTATGCGTGTCAGTGCTGCAGCGTTTCTGTTGGTTTTTGTTTTGGCCTTTTGTGGACCAGATGCTAATTCAAGTGCCTGCCGGATAATTTTGTATTGGTCGTTATTGACGAAAAAAGTCATGGGATTCAAAAAGCTCCCACAATTAACTGTCGCTGGGGCAGCAGGAAGTTTTAAACTGGTCAGACGTTCGATCTGTTTTGCCGTGTGCGGCAAAAGTTTTGCTAATTCCCGCGTATGTATTCGTTGATTGAGCCGCTTAAGAAGGGCCAGTTTTTTCTCCAGAGTATCCGAGCCGCCGAGTCGGTTCAGTGTGGCAAGAAGTATCCCTGCCTCGTGGTCGTCAACATCCCAGACTAAACAGTCGGCGATTTTATATCCGAGCTGCCGCAACGCTTTTACACGGTGATGGCCGTTTATAATTTCGTAGTGGGTATTGTGTATTGTATTGTGCATATCATTTTTTTTCGCTTCACGCTTCACAGTACTTCCTATGGGGCGATTTTCAGCGGATGAACGACGAACAATTATCGGCTCATATCGGCCGGTACGTTCGATGTTGCGGACAAGCTTGGTGAAAGTATCCTTGCCCATACGGTTAGGATTGTCTGGGTGTGCATGGAGATTATCGATCAATATTGTTTGTATTTGTTGTGTCATAACTATCCCCTATACCCTAATTTAGGATTAAACCAGATATAATAAACCGCTCTGTCAGTGAGCTTGTTCAGAACGAATGTGGTCCTTTTAAGGGATGGTCGGCTGTACCGGCGGTCGGCATAGCTTTGCAGGAAAAGTCTGAATTCTGCCTCGATAAATTTAGCCAACTTGTGGGGCAGCCGTTCGATTCTTTCTTGTACTGTCACCGGGTCTATCCAAAACTCCTGTTCTATTCCCACGGCACTTAGGGCTTCCTTTAGCCGGATATTGGCCGTTTTTTCAGGGGCCTTGTAGGCTTTCATACCGGCCTTTTCGAGGAACGGATTGACTATACCCATCACGGCGACCGCTTCGATGATTGGGAAATTCATTATTGGCATTGTTTCCCTGACAAGATGTTTTGCCAGGCCCAGACCGCGGAATCGTGGCTCTATTATAAGCCTGCTTATCCTGCGGACGTATTTGTTCAGAAGGGCCAGTTGAGTTCTTTGGTCGAAACCGATAAAGAAGTTATTTGTTGCGATATTTCGTAGCTGCTGTCCTAAGGTAGCAGTGGAATAGACAATTACTCCGATGGTTTGCATCCGCCAATTGGAGTTTTGTATTGGTTTGAGAGCATAAATCGATGTGAATTGCCCCGGTCCATTGTCGCGGTAGTGATAGTGTGCAAGTTGTTTGTAATCTTCATACGTTCCGGGTACGATTTCAAGTTTCCTATATAGCGTGCATTGTGTCATTATTTTCTCGTTCCTCGTCCATTGTCTTTCTTCCCCCGTTGCTCGTCTCAAGTTTATTTTTATAAATTATCTCCGGCGGGTTGGTAAAGTCTCTTCTAATAAGCACATCCGGAGCCAGATCAATTAGCGTATCCTCATGACTTGAGGCTAAGATAAATATCGTGTTGGTCTTATCTGCAAATTGTCTCAGGCGGTACGAAATTGACGAAGCTGTTATACGATCCAGAGCGGATGTGAATTCGTCTGCAAAAATAAACTTCCTTCCCGCCGATAATGCAATTGATAGACGGAAGCGATATTGCTCGCCTTCGCTGAGGTTGCTTGGCTGATTGAGAATGCAGAAGCAATCGTTCAGACCGGCGGTGCTTAATAATCGCAGGCCGGCTAAAAGTCCGGCGTCTATACAATCTATAACACATCTGTCATCAGGAATGTTTATCTGTGCCAGGTTAATCCGGTCCTGTGCTGGGATGGCTTTTTCCAACTCCCTTAAAAGGACACTTTTCCCCGCACCGGAAGGGCCGGTGATATAAACAATATCACCGGGATTAATTTCCAATCGGCAGATATGGGTGTGGCGTTGCTCTTTGAGACGTTCGATAGTAAGGCCGAACATCCTGCAAACGGAAGCGACTTTCTCGGTAATTGTTCCCTTCCAGGAGAAACTTTTTGAAATGTTATATGTCGTCATAATCAATCGATCTTCCAATTTTGTTATTTATTTGCTATCGGAGGTTTTCTCTTCACTAAAGTATTGACGAATGAGCCATTGTCGGAATTCAGAAGGGGATAACTGTTTCTCTGCGTCTATCAGATCAAATATTTTTTTCATGGTGTTTTTGACCCTTAAAAAGCCACATTGATGTTTTTTGGCAATTTGCCGCAATGAAAGGCCTGTCAAAAAGTAGTCCCGGGCGAATTGCTTCTGCCTTTTATTCAGCTTTTTCCTGTACTGGCGGTAAATATAGAAGGATTCTCCGGTGAGGTGTTTTGTTAATTTTTGGATCCTGCGGCTAATTGTTGCCTCTGATACACCAAGAAGGCGAGATATTTGGCGAAAGCTATTTCCGTTCTCTAAGTACATTGTCATAAAGACTTTATCCTGTCCATCAAGAAGATCTTTTCTGTGACGAAGTAGGTCTATCATTTCAAGATGTTGAGTATTTGAAACTAATAATTCTTTAGATATGTAATTGTTTAGTGTATTCATTATATTGAATAAGAGTATAATATATAAAAAACAAACACGAACGCAATATTAACTAAAAAGTGAATATTGTCAATAGTATTTTTGTTTTTTATTTAAATTTATTTTTCTTTATGTATTTATTAAAAACAAAGATTATAGGATTTGAAAAACTTATTGATATAAATCGCTTGTTATCTGGGAAATAACATAAGAAAACAACGAGTACAAAATTAATACTTAAGAAAATAAAAAATTGTTGAATTTTAATATTAAAAAGAAATCTTGATTATTACTGTTAAAAGTCTATATTGTATAAAAATTGATTTTGACTTGTAAAGTTAGGGATGAATACCTTCTTTTAAGTTAGTATTGGAAGGTAAGTCAAAAATTAAAAATGGAGGATGAAAATATGATCTCGGGCAGGAAACCGGGCATCGTTGTCATCGGACCAATTTTTGTAGATATGGCTATAAGGTGTGGCCATATTCCATTACCCGGCCAAAGCGTCATAGGAAATACACTTTCATATATAGCAACCGGACCGGGGCCGAATCAAGCTGTGGAGGCCGCTCTTTGCGGATGCGATGTTTATTTGTTGAGCAAGATAGGCGGAGATCCTTTCGGCCAAATGGCTAAGGAAAGCCTGTCAGAATATAAGGTAAACGTAGAATATGTTCATAAAGCCGAAGCAAAAAATACCGGCGTTGTTGTGACGCTTGTCAGTTCAGCGGGGGAAAATGCGAGTTGTTATTATACAGGTGCTAATATGGCACTTGTTCCAAAAGATGTCGAGGAGGCGGAAAATATCATATCTGAGACAAATGTTTGTTTAATTCATGGAGGGTTTCCACAGGAAGCGATAGTTGCAGCTATTAAATGTGCGAAGATACACGGTAAAAAAGTCATTCTTAATCCAGAGAAGCCCCTTGATCAAAAAGTACAGGAAAGCGGTGGACTTCCAACTGAATACTTTCTTGCGGATATTATAATATCGAATCTCGGCGAGGCAGCCGATATAACTGACCATTCGACATCGGGAGTACGAACAGCAAAGCTTATCGGCTCGGAGATGGTTGCTCGAGGAATAAAATATGCTGTAATAACAATGGGCAAACGAGGAGCAATGGTAGTGAGCAGAGAAGGGGCTGAACAGATACCGATATTTGAAGTAGAATCTGTCGATAACACCGGGAGGGGGGATGCATTTACAGGAGCTTTAGGGGCATACTATGCAGTGGAAGATGATGTAAGGGGAGCTGTTAAGTTCGCTTCAGCGGCAGGTGCACTTGCCTGCACAAAATACGGATCGATTGAATCGATGCCGACAAAAGCAGATATTATCCAGCTCCTGCAAAAAGAAGATATGGGATAGACTGTTTCCGGTTCTTTATTTCATTTCGGATCCACCGAGATTATATTTGCATAAGGGAAGAATTTGTTCCTGTCTTTGGGTAATCTCAGAACCAAACCACATGTCTCTACTGAAATAAGACGCGCATCTATTATTTTTTCCTTTTCAGGCGGAGCTGTAATAAATGTAACAGTCACAGGGCCGTTTTCAAACTGCTCAAGCCAGGGTCTTTTAGTTTCCTGGTTGCCGTAAATAGATGAGGGAAAAAAACCGGAAACGAGAAAAATACCTATAAATACAATAAATAATAAAAGAATTCTTTCTATATTTTTTGAATTTTTCATATCAATAGCTCCTTTCTGTATTAATTAATAGGCATTCAAAAATACAAGAACGGCTGAAAAGACCATCCGCATAATAAAGATAAAAGATTGTTTCGATCAAAGCAATCTTATTTATCGGGACGAGTTTTTAAAAGCGCTATCGAAATTCGATAGCATTTACGCAGGGGGGGTAAAAATAAAAATGTAAAAAAATAAAATTTTTTATTCCATTTCCCACAGAGACTTAGCTCCCGGCCATTTCAAAGCGCTATCGAAATCCGACAGCATTTATGCAGGTAGCAGCATATATGAGGGCGCATGTTTTTGCCCGCAGATGTTTGACAAAAAGAAAGATTGAAACCGGAGAGTAAACCGATGGCATTCGAAACTGAAATATTCCAGGACAAAAACCTCGAAGCTGATTATATAGACTGGCTCATCGATACACGATGGATCGATATACAGAAGCACTTCGAACAGCTATGGAATTATTATACAAATCCGACCACTGAAATAACCGACAGCAGGTTGAGCGAATCGGGACGATTCTACGTGCAGGCACAGGAATTCGGTCTTCCGGCGAGAATAACCGGATACATCCACTCAGGCAGATATGGTTTACCCGGAGGCAGGCTGCTTAGCGACGTACAAAGAAAAGAGGTTGTTATCGAAAACGATATCGCCTGGCGCGTCAATGCGGCGGTGGATTTTCTGTTCGGCAAACCAGTCAGTATTGTTTCCAAATCACCGGACGACCAGAAAAGTGCAGAAATTTCAGCCATATTAAAGGCACTGTTTTCGGCTAATGGTGCAATCGGATTTCTCCAGGATATGGCGGTGCTCGGAAGTGTTTACGGTTTTGTCGATTGTCTCGTCAGGCCTAAAACGCAGCACGAGTCACGAGTGACGACTTGTGAATACTTACTATTGTCTCCTGAATTCCTTAAATTAGACTCTGGTCCATTCGGCTGTGTTCAGGACAAGTTTACTTCGATTAACACGGATTTGTTTAGTTCAACAGGTTATGAACTT
>CAYVXS010000093.1:0-8994 GCA_964454885.1 uncultured Pirellulales bacterium | reverse complement strand
TTTTTTCTTAATGTTTTAATAAATGAGGTCAGCATACGTTTAATCTCTACGATTGCGTCATTGAGTTCCTCGTATTTTGGATTTTCCAGGTACTTTAAGTCACATGCCAGTAATAACACAGCCTTCGGCGATATTACAGGGGATCGATATTGCCGCACGCCTGAGCTGGTTTGTAAGTCCATACGTCTCCTGTTTGGGAAAGGATTCGGTTGATCTATAAACTTTAAGCGTTAAATCGTATGCCTTTTGCCAAACCTGAATATCATGAAAATCCATCATTTTATTATCAATTAAAGCTGATAGCTAAAAGCACCTATGGCGTCCCATTGGGACTAACGGCTGAAAGCTTTTGAGCCGGCTCGAAAATCATGGAGTACATCGCTAAAGGCAATATATCCGGCAGCAGCGGGGTGAGCAAGGGAAAATTGGTTGAGAAATTCTATGCCCTAAGTTCTAAATGCTAAACAATCTTAAAATCCTAATTTATTAATGTTCAAAACTCAATGTTTTTAGCCTTGGGATTTACAATATTCGATATTGTTTAGGATTTAGATATTCGGTTTTAGGATTTGCGGAAAATCAGGTTCAACACAATGGTTGGATAGTGCCGAGTATTGGAGATTTTTCTGAAAAATTACGGAATTAGCCAGCGATCCGCAGGGGCGGGGGTATAATCAATAAAAAAAGAATACAGAATACAGTAGTCAGAAGACAGAATGGGGGAGAAAAAGCACTAAACTCTAAATCCGAAACAATATCAAATGTTCAAAATCACAATTTTCAAAACAAAATGAGCAAAAAACGCCACAATATGCTTATGCCCCAATGTCCTTATGCTCTTTTGCACTTTTGTGCCTTTGCACCTATGTGCCTATGCACCTTTTTTGCAAAACAAAGCCAATGTTAATTTGGGTAATTTGGCATAAGCTCTTTGAAATAAAAAGATTATGATAAATTCGGCGGTTTTCGGGGATTTTGCCGCGAAAAAACAAAGCCAATTCACCGGCCTTCGGCCGGAAGCCCGAAATTCTAAATTCGAAATACTAAACGTATGAATTCAGAAGAAAAAATGAAAAAACAAACCCAATTTTTACGTAAGCTCTATTATGATAAGTAAATACGAGAAATCCGTTGGATATTTCTATGCTGTCGGCCCAGGTGACGGTATCATTTGGTAATGATCATTTTAAGGGATGCAGCCAGCAGAAGAAAACCGAATGCTTTTCGAAGTATATTGTCCGGGATATGTATAGCGAATTTTGCTCCGAGCAGTCCCCCTAAGAAAAAGCCCAGGCATATCAGAGACGCGATTTTCAAATCCACAAAGCCGGCCTTGTAATATGTCCATGCGGCGAGCAAACCAATAGGCGGAACCATTAATACCAGAGTAGTGCCCTGGGCCATACGTTGTTCGAGACCGAAGAAAATAACTAATGTAGGTATGATGATTATCGCTCCGCCGATTCCTACAAGCCCGCTGAAAATTCCCGTTATTAATCCCAACAGCAAATACAATATTATATTCATAAGATTATAACCGCCTTTTCAAATGAAATTAATAAAACTATGTTCCGAACAGTTCGGTGAATTTTTCTTCGATATCGGGATTTTCACAAAGTGTCTGCCCGATTAAAACGGCTCGAACGCCTATTTTCATCAGCTTTTCGACATCGTCCCGAGTTTTTATGCCGCTCTCGGCCACCAGCTCGTTCGTGTCATCGAGCAGTCCTGCCAGGCGGCCGGTCGTATTCAGATCGACCTGCATTGTAGTTAAGTTTCGATTGTTTATTCCAAGGATGCTGTATCCCTTTTTAGGGAAACCAACAAGGCTGCGGACCGCCAACAATGTGTCGGCGTGATGAACCTCTAAAAGTACTGTCAGGCTCAGCTCGGCCGCCGCTATCATCAGGTCCATGAGCACACCCGGCTTGAGCGCTTCGGCAATTAATAGTATTGCGTCGGCTCCGGCGAGGCGGGATTCATATACCTGCCAGATGTCGATGATGAAATCCTTGCGCAGGACCGGCAAATCCACCGCCCGGTGAATCCGGTCTATGTATTCGAGCCGGCCCTGGAAGTATTTTTCATCCGTAAGCACACTAATCGCGTCGGCGCCGCATTTTTCATAAGTCGATGCGATTGAAACGGGATCGAAATCATCCCGAATCAGACCTGCCGACGGAGAAGCCTTTTTGACTTCCGCGATGACGTTTATGCCCCGGACGTTCGGCTTGGTAACGGCTTTATAGAAATTCCGACATTTCGGCAGGTCACGAACCTGCTCTTTCAATTGTTCGAGGCTCGTTTGCGAACGCCTGGACTGTACCTCGATCTCTTTGTCGGCAATGATTTTATCCAATATGTTTGCCAAGACCGTTACTCCGCGATTTTGACATAGCCCATACGCAGCTCGTTGAGAGTGTTGGCAAGAACAGTTTGTTCTTCCTGGGTCAGGTTTCCCTTTGTTTTTTCCTCGAGGGTCTCGAGCATATCGATATTGTATTTTGCAAGTGCCAGGTCCGGCTCTCTTTTCTCCTGGCCTTTTATCTGCAAAAGCCCCAAGGCAAACAGTGCCTGCGTTGTCAACATGCTTATTAAAGCGGCAAAATTGCCCGGAGGTAAATGGCCCTGCGTCTCGTCCTGCTCACGGTCTTTCTCCTTTTCTGCCTTTTCCTGGGCCGTCAATATTTCTTTTTCCTTTTGAGCCTCCTGCTTCCAGTCTTCATCGACTATAATCTTTTTCTCCTGTTTTTTTTCTGCTTTGGCCATGATTGATAAGCTCCATAAAATTATTTTATTTTTTCCCGCGATATTTTTTCATGCTTCTGTCCATTTCTCGTTTCTGGTCGCGTTTGGTTATCGTCTCTCTTTTATCAAACTGCCTTTTACCTTTGGCAAGGGCCAATTCTATTTTGGCCAGGCCCTTTTCGTTAAAATACAACCTCAGAGGCACAAGGGTAAATCCTCTCTGGTCGAGTTTCGTTTGGATCTTGCGGATTTCGGTTTTGTGCAGCAGCAGTTTTCTTTTTCTGGCCGGCTCGTGCTGCCTGTTTCCCGCCTGTTTGTATTGAGATATACTGGCGCCGACGAGCCAGCATTGTCCGTTATCAATTCTCGCGTATGAACCGCTCAGGTCGGCGGTACCCTCACGCAGCGATTTTACTTCGGTACCTAACAATGAAAGACCGGCCTCGAAATTATCGACGAACTCAAAATTTCGATACGCCTTTTTATTGACCATTACCGGGCTTTTATTGCCCTTGTTCTTTTGAGGTTTCGCTGCCATGGGTAATATGATAGCCGGAGGTATTTGATTTTGCAAGAACTCGGAAACCAAACAGAGAGTTTTTGAGCTGGCAACAGTGTGTTTTATATAAAAACGGCCCTATGCACTTAAGCATAAGGCCGTTTTTCTAAATTAAGTTTCACGCGATTAAGCTGTCGGTCAGTTTGGTGTTCTTTTGACAGAACGACTCACGACCGATCATATTAATAATCGCGCACGATTACTGCATCTTTGCCGACCATATACTGGTCTGAGCTGTTGACCTTAACATTATAGACTGTACCGACATAAGGCATTGTCCTTGTTGTCACGCTCTTGATGCCGATTGTGCCGTTCTGGGTTTTCAATTCCATGCCGCTTCTGAGTTGTTTTGCCGTTACCCACTGTCCTGACTCGAGCATGAACAAGTGTGACTCAACAACGCTGATGCGATTTCCGCTCTCGAGCACGATATCACGGCATTCGAACGAGCCCTGGTGAACTTCGAGTTTCTCTACAGAAGTAGCTGCAAGAGCATTAATTGTCTGTCCTGCGGTCACATTCGAAATTTTAACCATTTCACCATTGATCCAGACGGGTGTATTGGCAAGGAAGCATGCCCTGCCCTTCGTTGGCGTTGAGCCTTCATCCAGATCGTTAACAAGATACGAATCCGCCCTGTTCGAAGGCTGTGTGCCTGCGGCCGGTAAAGTACCCTTTTGTATGTTAGCAGTGTTGCTGCCCCAATAGGTGTAGATATTGTCGTCGTTGACACCGCAAGCCGACGTTTTTTCCTGGCTCACGTGAATGTCCACAAACAATACGTTTTGTGAATCACCCTGGTGTGAAGGCGAATTACCGAAACTTACCGCTTCTCTGCCACCGGAAGGAATAAAATTGGCAAATCTTGTTGCATTATCGGCGACATCATATCCGGGACCTGCAATCCATGGATTCCTGTCGGCAGCAACCGCCAGACCCGGCTCACTCGATGAGGTCAGAGCATAAAGACCATAGGGCATATGATAGGCATAGCTGCAATGATCTTTAGGGGTAGGACCGAAATCCCAAAGCTGGGTAACTTCAAGAGTTGTTCCGGAATCAATGGGATTAAATTCTGTAACCTGGCCGTCACTCTTACAAACGAATGATTGTGGTGTGACCTCTGTGTACTTGATCAACAGATAGAAACTGGACGTGATGGTTACAAAACCACCGGTTCCGTCGGAGGCAAGCTGGTATGCAGCATACCGGTTTGGAGCCGCCCAGTCGGCGATCTTGTTGGACCATTCACTGGTTCTTCCCCCTGCACGCGGGAATTCGTCATCGTATTCGTTTGCATATAGTACCATTGCCTTACCGATACCGGACAGGTTCGTTCCGCAGACCATCCTGAAGGCGATCTGCCGAACCTTGGACAGTGCGGGCATCAAAATGCCCATCAGTAGAGCAATGATCGCAATAACGACCAATAACTCAACTAATGTAAAACCTTTCTTTTTCATTATTTTTCTCCTTCACAAAATTGAGATTCGCCTGATCGGCTCGTTTTAAAGCACGTTTTCGTTTGAATTTTTATTAAAATGCCGAACGCTCAATATTCAATACGCCAGACATCCAACACTCTTTCTGCGAATCTCCAAACATTATATTTTTTTAAAACAGCCGATAAAATTCAGTTTAACCGGAAAGGACTTTTAATCTTTATAAGAAGTCCCAAAATAACTTAATTAATAAATTGCCGTTACTTCAGCGCAACGTAACTGAATGTTAAGTTTTCATCCCGGCAGGTTGGTTTAAGATATGAAATCGGGAAATATATATGATGGCTTTTTTTAATTACAATATAATAATAAAAATATTTATTAAACCTACCTACATCTATAATTGAAATATACCACAGAACATTATTTCGGTCAACTAAATTTCGTCAAATTTACCGAACTTTCTTGAAAATATCCGCAAATTGTTTAATATTCCCATTTTAATCTCGGAATTGCCGGTATGAATATCCAAAAAACTTACGAAGGTATAAAGAAACTGCTGAAAAAGCACGGTCAAAGCCATCTTTTAGAGTTCTGGGATGAGCTGGATACCGACCAAAAGTCGTCCCTGTTAGCTCAAATCCAACAATTGGACTTTGAAAAAATTGACGAATGGGTGGATAAATTTATAAAAAATCCCGATTTTGTCGCGATAAACAGGGATTTAACTCCCGCTTCATCTTATGATCCAGCGCCTGAAGATCCTCAGAAACAACAAAAATATACCGAGGCTGTAAAAATAGGCACAGATCTAATAAGTCGGGGTAAAGTGGCTGCTTTTGTCGTAGCCGGCGGCCAGGGTACAAGGCTCGGATTCGACGGCCCAAAGGGAGATTTTCCAATCAGCCCGGTTAAGAAAAAGACCCTTTTCCAGATATTTGCCGAGACTATCTCCGCTGTTTCGGCCAGATACCAGACTACATGCCCATGGTATATTATGACAAGCCCTCTGAATTATTCCCAGACCATAGATATATTTTGTTCGAACGACTATTACGGCCTGGGTAAAGAGAATGCTTTCATCTTTCAACAGGGGACACTGCCGAATTTCGGTCAGGACGGTAAAATCCTGCTCGCCGACAAAGATACCATTGCCTGTTCGCCCGACGGTCACGGCGGCAGCATTAAGGCCCTCTACCAGAGCGGTGCCGTTGATGATATGAAAAAACGAGGCGTAGAATTTCTGAGCTATTGGCAGGTCGATAACCCGCTAATAAATATTTTCGACCCGTTGTTTATAGGCCTGCATGTGCTCGATCAGGCCGAGATGTCTTCCAAAGCATTAATTAAAACCGGCCCGAAAGAAAAGATCGGAAACTTCTGCCTGATAGACGGTAAAATAAATATCATCGAATACAGCGATTTGCCGGACGAGTTAGCGGAGAAAAAAAATCCGAACGGCTCCTTCGTCTTCAAGCTCGGCAGTATTGCTATCCACATAATTAACCGTTCCTTCGTGGAAAAACTCAACGCCGGGGAAATTTCACTGCCATTGCACAGGGCCGTAAAAAAAATCAGGCATATTGACATGCACGGCAACTTCGTAGAATCCGAAGGGATAAAACTCGAGAGTTTTGTTTTTGACGCGGTGCCCCTGGCCTCGAACTCGATAATCCTTCAGACCGTGCGAAGCGAGGAATTCGCCCCTACAAAAAACGCTACAGGTGTTGACAGCGCCGAAAGCGCAAGACAAATGATAGTTGACCGTGCCGCTAACTGGCTCGAATCAGCGAACGTGACAGTCCCGAGAAAAAAGGACGGCTCACCCGACTGCCTTCTTGAAATCGCTCCCTCATTCGCACTGGAAAAAGAAGACATCAAGACCAAGCTCAACCGAATCCCTCCCATAAAACCAAAAGATAAACTATACCTCGAATAAACAATTATCTCAACCAATCCAACACATGTGAAGCCTGCATATAATCTGAAGATACTCCGCCCTTGCCATTGTTTTCCTCGGCAGAGAGCAGCTTCTCTGTTTAGAACGAGAATACCTGCATTTGCCGGTCTTCGGCAAATTCACCATGCTAATATAGAAAAAGAGTGCCGTCATTGCTAATGACGGCACTCTTAGCGATTAACTATCTTATTCGCGTGACGTTTGCGTCACAGAATCTCCAAGCTGTAAATTCAACGGTTATTGCTCCAAGTAAAGTAATCTAATATCGTCCATGAACAAAATGCCTTCGCTTCCGGCCCCGTTTTTATCCACACCGATAACAAGCTGCGTGACATTAGACAGACTGATATTGAAGTCCGCCAGTGGTATCTGGACGTTTTGCCATTCGGCCAGTGTCAGATCTACGCCGCTTATCATCACCTTGGAATTATTCAGTTTAACGTACAACTGCTCGGCTCCGGAATTGTTAGGATCGCCGGAGAACCAGATGCTCAGGGTATTAAGACCTTTCTGAGCCCAGTTGCTTCCCAGTGAGGTTGCGCTTGTTGGTAACGACACTTCTGCGTAACTTGCAGTGGTTGTGTTATATACCAACGGACCTGACTGATTGCCGCCGTGGACGATATTTGTCTCAACAAAGTGTTCACCGTTGGCAAAATCAGGGTCAGGGTAACCTATGGTAGAACCGTTGACGTTAGGATTGGCATAACCGTCCGTCCACGTCAAATATATCCTGTTGCTGCCTTCCAGGTCTTCATTAATGTCATTGTAGGACTCGAAGTCGTCAATAACAACATAGTTACCCGAGGTAAAGCTCCAGATTTTCCCAGTCCATGGACTATTCGGATCCGCATTATTGACCTCATCGATACGCCAATAATAGGTCGTATTCAGATCGTAAATTCCGGGATTGAAGCTCTCGGTACCCAGCGGTTGTGCGCCTTCGTATTCGGGTGAGCTTGTGTCGGCATCCCTTACGGCGTTCGGGTCTGTTCCGAAGAACACCTGGTGCTGGGCGGCATAGATACCGGCATTCCAGGTTAGGTCCTGCAAAAGATCAATATCCGTAGCACCATTAGCCGGAGAGGCACCATGTGCATTCACAGGCAGATAGGGCGACAGGTAGCAGCCCCGGATGATTTCCTGATCCCGGATGCCGGCGCCCTGCCATGCCACCTGGCAGAAGTCCCAATCGACGCTGACCCATAGCGCCTCGATGTAATATCTGTTGCCGCCTATCAACGGGATTGGATCTGAAGAATGAGAGAAAGCGTAAGCGCCGACATTTCCCCAGACAGGCTCATAATCGATATACTGAGGCATCAGGTGATCGGCGTCGTCATCGGTACTTAGCCATAATTCACCCTGGCCGGCAGTGCCTAACCAGAACGTATAGTCCCCGGTCATCGGCACATAGAGCCAGCCTGACAGTCGCCCACCGTAGTTGGCAAGGGCATAACCATCGGCCCCGGTGTCGAACGAAGTTAACGTTTCGGTTACAGTTGGATTATCAGGATAACGAGGATCATTCTTCAGTACGTTCAAAACATTGCCGGAAGTAACATCCTCCCAAATCTCCTTTGTGAACGTCCCTAAATCCGCAGGTGAAGTATTAAAGCTCCACACATCGCCGGTATGTGTAGCGGTACCGTCGGATGCATCGATCCTCCAATAATATGTTTTATTATGTTCGAGCATGCTGGCAGGATCATAATTGGGATCTGCAACGGTACCTTTATCCGTCCCGCCGGTTCCGGCCTGAACAGACTCAAGATTATCACCGAAATACACGTGATATGAAGTCGCATCAGCAGCCTGATACCAGCTCAAGAAGACAGCCGGATCGAGGTAATTCGCGTCGGCAAACAAAACCCCGCTAACCGGGCTGGGCTTATAAGCAGATAACGGCGGAACGTAAAAGTTCCAGACGTTACCTTTTTGGATAGTTGAGCCTTCGACCTCGTCTATACGCCAGTAATAGGTTGTACCAGCCTCCAGGACTCCAGGATCATAAGAGTTAGGTTCAATGCCCTGTTCGATCAGCACACCCAACGGATTGTCTCTGGTAGCATTTTCTACATCGTCAGAAACGATACCTAAATAAACATCGTGCGAAATCGCATTCATACCCGGTTCCCACTGAAAATCCGGCTGCGTAGTATCGACCGTGGAGCCGGTTTTCGGCATGGGATTGGTAGCTATCGGGGAAACATTAACCGGAGTTAACCGGAAGCCGTTGATAATAGCGTATGGGTTATATGAACCAGCTAATTCATCGGTATCTG
>CAYVXS010000092.1:0-9002 GCA_964454885.1 uncultured Pirellulales bacterium | reverse complement strand
CTTCGACAAGCTCAGGACACGTTTGCCGGCCTTTCCTGCCCCGGCAACGGCCTTTGCCGTAACGAGCGGCCGGAAACTCGAAATCCTAAACTCGAAATCCGAAACTTATGGATTCAGAAGAAAAAATTGAAAACAAACCCAATTCTTAACGGCAGAACACAGAATACAGGAGACAGAAGACAGAAGAAAAAAAAATGAAAACAAACCCAATGTTAGCGTAAGTTCTTTGAAATAAATAGATTATAGCAAATCCGGCTTCGTTTAAAGCTTCGCCGAGACAGGTCCGGCGCCAATCCGCGAAATCTGTGGTTAACCGAAGAATACGGCCATGAGGATGCCTGCGGCGGCGACGAAAAGGGTGGGGGGCAGGACCTTGATAATGATCCTGGTCAATGATGCGTTGAAGTAGCTGGCCGAAAGGGCAAGGCACAAGTGCACAGGCGTTAAGAACAGCCCGACCATCAGGCCGGAGAAGGCGAGAGTTTCGAGTCCCATTTTGGCCTGCTCGCCGGAGCCGATGAAGGGGATGAGGAACGGGAACGTAATAGCGACGGTCGGCATTGTTACGCCGGTCAGGTACGAGACCAGAAACGGCAGAAAGAATATCACTATGTATGTCGGCACGTTCATCTCGGAGAGGAACTTGACGACCTCGTCGATGGCGTGGCCCGCTTCGAGGTTGAGCTTGAACAGCAGGGCACCGAGAATCAAAAGGATAAAGTCGGGTTCGAGTCCCGATTTGAAAATCCCCGACCATCGATTCCAGGCGACCTTATGGAAACAAAGGAAAACGACTATCGCAAAAAGCAGGCCGGCGGCGGGGGGGATATTCGCCGCGGCGTAAAGTGTCGCCACAACGACAATCGGCCAGAACGCGTGAGCGAAGTTTTGCAGGTTGTGCGCTATCGGGGCGTGAGATTGTTTTTCCCTGCTCCTCGGCGGAATACCGAAAAGCAGCAGGAAGATTATGCCGCCGGTAGTTCCGAATATTGTGATAGCAATGTTATGCGAAATCAGGGTGAGGACCGATATGCCGAACATACTTTGTATCAGCAGCACGGCGGGAAATAACGGCCAGACCGTTTCCCACTGGTGGCGGAAGAAAAAATTAATCGCCGCCTGTCGCGAGCGTTCGACGCCGATGTGGTCGCCGAGGTCCCGCACCATCGGAGCCGAGAGCATAATTCCGCCGGGAGTGGGAAGCAGGCCCATCATCATCGGGATAGCCGCCATGGCGAAACGCCGGCTTCGGAACAGGCCGTGGAGAGCCGGCACGAGACGCTTCGAGACACCGGTTTCTTTCATCGCCGTACCGAGCACGTTGACCAACATGACAAGAGCTGTCAGTGTGATGAAAAGGTATCCGGTTGTCTGGCTCAAAGGTTTGGTGTTCCATTCATCGACGGCGGCGGCCCAGAATCGCATCGGGGTGACACGAAGAAGTGCCACAAGGGCGATAGATGAAAGGAGCATTGCCCGTCCCAGCTTTACTTTTACATGCAGCAGGAAAACAAGCAATGCCAGAGCCAAAGCCATTGAAATTAGTGCGAACATTTTATGCTTTTATATTCTCCTATACATCTTATTGAAAAACTTGCTTTTCGATTATGTAGAAATCGACTATTTTTCAGGATTGACAATCTAACGCTTATTACCGGATGCTGCAAGAAGTATGTTAGGCAATGAATTGATGAAATGTGATTATTTTTGTTTTTTAGTGTTTCTTTTTAATCTACGTAAATATTTGAGGTCTTCAATGTCTTTTGATCGCGAAGCCGCCTTTTTCATTTTTATCAGATCATCGAGAGACGCAAACCAAACATATGTATCTCCGAACTTTGCTTTTACTTTGTTATTCCAGACCTTTTCGAATGTAGTTCCTGTGACAACCGGGTGTATATCGGTTTCTATCAGATACTGGCGAATAAGCACTTTCTTTGTTAAGAGGTCTTCTACTGTCAGGTCCGTAATATTGTATCCGAATTTTTTGAGGGCTTTTAGTGTTCTTTGGGCGTTGTCTTGATCCGGTTTTATAAAGATATCGATGTCCAGTGTTGCCCGGGAATAGCCGTGAACAGGAAAGGCGGTGGCGCCAATAATGACAAATTTAACGCGGTTTTCTTTTAATAATTTCAGTAACTTTTCTGTTTGCATTTGGTTTCTTAAGAAGACTGAGCATTTCCCTGGTTTTTGTAAACATTATCTGGAATCTCTGGCGAGTTGTTAAAGATGCAAGGTAATCCAATTCGAAATGGATTTCTCTATTTTCGTTGTGTGTGTTTAATTTTAGGATTGCCATATTAATACCTTTTAACAACGTCCAATTTGACTTGAATTTAAGTACTATAATATTTTAACAAAAAAGCAGTATATTGTTAATAAAGAAATTCGTTTTATCATGTTTTATCTGTTTAATTTTTCCGCCTCCAGATTAGCGACGACTACTGCTCCGCAGGTGTCCCCCCAAACATTGACCGCGGTACGGAGCATGTCCAGCAACCTGTCAACGGCAAGTATCATTGCAATACCCTCGACGGGCAGGTTGACCGCCTTGAGTACGATGACCATAGTAATCAGGCCGGCCCCCGGAATGGCGGCGGCACCGATCGAGGCGAGCGTCGCCGTGAGCATAATAACCATTTGCTGCCATAGGCCCATCTCGATCCCGTATACCTGCGCAATAAACATTGCGGCCACAGCTTCGTATAACGCAGTGCCGTCCATATTTATCGTAGCGCCCAGCGGCAGGACAAAGCTCGTTATTTTATTTGATACGCCGGTGTTCTCCTGCAGGCAATCCATAGTAATCGGCAGTGTCGCGGCGCTGCTGGCCGTGCTGAAAGCCGTCGCTATCGCGCTGAATACGTCCTTGAAAAGCTTCACAGGGGAAAATTTAGCAAAAATTATCAGCAATATCGGCAAAATTATAATCGCGTGGATTAACAGGCCCAGAATCACCGTCACCATGTATAAAAGCAGCGGCCTTAAGACGGACAGCCCCATAGTGCCGATTGTGTATGCCATCAATGCAAAAATCCCGACGGGCGCCAGACGCATAATCCAGTCGGTTATTTTCATCATGACGGCGTTAAATGCCTCGAACAAAATTGCCAGTGGTTTGCCCTTTTCTTTTATGCTGCTGATTGCAATTCCGAGCACGAGGGAGAAAAATATTATCGAAAGCACTTTATCTTTTGCCATAGCATCGAACAGATTTTCCGGAAGGATGTCGGTAAGAATCGAAATTATCGTCGGTGCTTCTCTTTCCGAGAGGTCTGCGGGTGCTTCGGCTGCGATATCGACACCGGTTCCGGGATTTATCAGGTTGACCAGTATGAGCCCTGTGCCGACTGCTAAGGCCGTAGTAGCTGTATAATAGAGGAATGTTTTAAGTCCTATTCGGCCCAGTTTTTTAATGTCACCGAGGCTGACAATACCCGCGACCATTGATGCCATAATCAAGGGGATGATGATGACTTTAAGCAGGCGTATGAAAAGGTCGCCGAGGATTTTGATATGAGCGGTTTTTTCGCCAAATACGATTCCCGCCGCAATCCCGAGAACAATAGCGATGAAAATCTGTATGTGAATCTTCAGTTTCAAAACCGACTCCACTATTACAGCTGTTTTTTCAGTTCATCAGCTTTTTCGATAAGCTCCTCGCGGCTGATTTGCTGCTTGAGCGAAAGCTCGAATGTCCATTCGTAGGAATCAACGATTCTTTTAGGATAGACAATCTGGGCGAAGAAATCGAACGGGAAATGGTCGTACCACGGGCCTTTGAGCTTGCGGTGGGTATTGAGAGTTTCAAAACCGGATTTGCTTATCCTGAGACGGTAATCGCCGTACCAGTTGAAAGGTACCGTCACCGGCGAGTTGCCTATCTCCTCGTCGTTGAGCACAACTAAGGCGCCCTGGGGTTGTGTATTAATTGTAAGCTCACGTTCGACGCAGCCGGTCAATAAAGAAACGGCGAGAAAAAAAACAGCCGTCATAACGGGTATTTTTTGCTTTGCCATATAAATATCCTTAAATCAAATATAATCCATTGAATGCATATTATAAGGTGTGAACAAAAAGATGAAAGTCCAAAGATTTCGGTTTTGTCGTCAATCGGCCGGAACGCATCTGCCTTGTGCCCAGTATCGCAGACATTCGACACGTTCGGCAAGGGTGACCGAAAGCGGCGGCGAGCCTTTGAGGACGGTCAGAATTCTTTCCGTGCTGAGGCCTTCTCTGTCGGCAAATGCTTCGTGCAGGGCCGATATGACCGCCTGCTCGATTTCCGCGCCGCTGTAACCTTCGGACGCTTCGGCTAATGCCGCGAGGTCGAACTTTTTGGGGTCTCGCTTGCGTTTTTTCAGATGGATGGCGAATATGTCTTTTCGGACGGATTGCTTCGGTAGGTCAACGAAGAATATTTCATCGAACCGCCCCTTACGCAGAAGCTCGGGGGGCAGGGCCTCGATATCGTTGGCTGTTGCCACGACGAAAACCGGTGCCAGGCGATCCTGCAACCAGGTCAAAAGAGTCCCGAACATTCTTTTGGACAGGCCACCATCGGTGCTTTGACTGGCGGCGGAGGCGAAGCCCTTTTCGATTTCGTCGATCCAGAGAATCACCGGAGACATCATCTCACACTGCCGCAGTGCATGGCGAAGATTGCGTTCGGATTCGCCGATGTAACTGTTATACAGAGCGCCCGGGTCCAGCTTCAAAAGTGGTTGATGCCAGGCGGTAGCTATCGCCTTGGCGCATAGACTTTTGCCGGCACCCTGGACGCCGAGCATGAGCAGGCCTCTGGGAGCTTCGAGACCGAATTGTATCGCCTTGGAACTGAATGCTTCTTTACGCTGATTGAGCCATTTTTTCAGGCGTTTCATACCGCCGATTTCGCCTAAATCGAGAGGTGTCTCGATGTACTCGAGCAGGCCGCCGCGTTGAATCATCCTTCGCTTACCGGCAATGATTGCATTGATGTCACTGTCGTCGAAACGCTGGTCATTGATTACCGTATCGGCGATAATTCTTTCCGCCTGGCGGCGGCTCAGTCCGCGGAGATTGCGTACGATAGTCGCAAGACCCTCTTTTGTAATGCCTATCTCTATGGGCGTTTTACAATGGATTCGCTGCAGGGTTTTGCGCGTAATCTCCTTTAATTCATTTTCGTCAGGGAAGGATATTTCAAAACGTCGTGTGTAAGATTTAATGACTTCAGGCAGATTGTCGTTGCTGTCTATCATAATCAACGTACTGTCGTTTCTTTCGAAACGGTCGAGAAGGTCACGTAGTGCCCGCAAAGCCAGCCCCGTTTGCAGATGCTCGGCCAGATCGAGGGTGACACAAACTGTCCCCGGTTTTGCACCTGAAAAATGTACGAGACCTGCCGCAGGTGTCTCGGTATCGCCTATGAAGAGGCTGTCGATGAGCAGGCCGTCTTTTACACCACCGGCGACGGACCATATCAACATGCTTCGTTCGAGGCCGAGTGCGACCTGGCGTACGGTTTCAAGGGCGTATTGCTCTTCGAATGTTATAACGGATATACAGCAGTGGCCGCCGTTTATCAGTTGTTCGAGTCGCTCAATATCATCCATTCGATGCCGCCTTGCCTGAATTTTATTATCAAGAATGCATCTCGCTTTTAATCAGGATATAAACAGCAAATATTTCTTTAAAGCTGTTCTTCCAATATATATTACCTTCAATTATATCAGGTAATACTAAGAAATAAAAGGTAAAAAGGTGGAAGTTAATAACTATGATAAGCCGTTTTGACCGGTAGATTCGGATAAAATGAATATTCAAAATTATTGACAGTCAGGCTCTCAGGATGTAGGTTATTGTCGAATTTTGAATTTTTATACATTAATGGTGTCATTGTTATGAAAATTTCGCTGGAATGGTTAAGTGATTATATCGAAACAGGCCTCGATGCCGAGCGGATCGCGGAGATTTTGAGCGACCAGGGATTTCCCTGTGAAGGTATAGAGCATATCGGCGGGGATTCCGTTATCGATGTCGAAGTCACGAGCAACCGCGGTGACTGCCTGAGCTATATCGGCATAGCACGGGAATTGGCTGTAGCGACGGGAAAAGAATTAAAAATTCCTGAGGTCAAAACGGATGAATCAGATAAAGATGTTAAGGAGTTCGCCGGAATAGAGATTCTTGAGCCGGATTTGTGTTGCCGATATACCGCCCGGATTATCGATGGTGTCAAGGTCGGTCCGTCACCGGACTGGCTCGTCAAGCGCCTCGAAGCCGTGGGACTTCGCAGCGTTAATAACGTGGTCGATGCAACCAACTACGCAATGATGGAAACGGGCCAGCCGCCACATGCTTTTGATTATTTAAAAATCAGTAAGGGAAAAATAATAGTCAGAAAGGCCGTTGCCGGTGAGCGTCTGGTAAGTATTGACGGCACGCAGTGCGAGCTTAATCCTGAAATGCTGGTTATTGCCGACCCGCAGGGGCCGGTGGCAATAGCCAGTGTTATGGGAGGTCTGGATTCCGAAGTAAGTGAGGCGACTACGACCATACTCCTGGAAGATGCGTATTTCGATCCCGTTTCCACTCGAACGACTTCCCGCAGGCTAAGTTTACCTTCGGAGGCGGCATTTAGATTCGAGCGAATCGTCGATATTGAAAAGGTGGACTGGGCCTCACTGCGGACCGCACAGCTCATCACTCAGGTTGCAGGCGGTAGAGTGGCAAAAGGTGTTGTGGATGTTTATCCCAAAAAGCAACCGTTGAAAAAGGTGGGCTTGAGATTGTCGCGTCTGAATAAATTGCTCGGTATAGATGTCCCTCGTGAGAAAGCATTACAAATTCTTTCTGCTTTGCATTTCGAGCCGCAGGTTCAGGACGACATGATAAATTGTGTAGTACCGTCATGGCGAAGCGACGTGTATCGTGAAGTTGATTTAATCGAGGAAGTCGCCCGCATACACGGATATAGTAAAATTCCGACAGAGGAAAAAATCAGTATCGAAGTAGTTCCTGTTAACGAACGGCAAAAAATAATTGAATCTGTCGGCACATACCTGAACGGCTGCGGATTTTACGAAACGATAAACGTCAGCTTCGTAAGTAATTCGGTGGCCGAGCTTTTCAACGAAAAAACAAACGAGTATTTAACTGTAAAAGATGAGTCGAGAAAAGGTGCCAATATCCTTCGTCAGACACTTATCGGCTCTTTGATGGGAGTGCTCAAAACAAATCTTAACGTGAAAAATTCGCCGTGCAGGATATATGAAATAGCGGAGACATTTGTGCCGGTGTCCGGCCGGGCTGATGGTTTGCCGGAAGAGACGACGAAACTTGCTTTGGCCTATGACGGCGATTTGAGGGAGCTTAGCGGTGTAATAGAAGGTTTGATTAAAAGCGTTTCACGGGATATGCAGGTGACTTTGGTTCCTGTGGATTTAAAATGGGCGCAGACCGGAGCGCAAATTTTTGCGGATTCCCGGCCGATCGGAACGGTGGGGATTGTCGGCGGGGACGTGAAGAAAAAATTTGATTTTAAAGACACGACTCCCTGTGCAGCCGAATTGGATTTTGAATTCCTGCTAAACCTCAATCGTGATGAATTCGAGGTAAAACCCATTCCAAGATTTCCCGCCATACAACGGGACCTTTCGATAATTGTGGATGAAGCCGTTCGCTGGGCGGATATTGCGGAAGCGGTCGGAAAAAATGCTTCCGGAGAGCTTGAAGGAATTAATTTTGTCGGAATATACCGCGGCAAGTCAATACCCACCGGCCGGAAGAGCGTTACCTTGTCACTGCAGTTCAGGGATGAGCAGGGCACACTAACGCATGAGACGGTTGATAAATTTCAAACTCAAATAGTGCGGGAACTGACCCAGTCTCTTAACGCCGTACTGCGAGATTCATAGCAAATTTTATTTCTTATAAAACTATATTATTTATACGTTTAATTAAATATTTTTTTACCTTAGAAATTGGCTTTAGAAAAAGGGGGTTGAGAGCCGAAAAATCATATAAGTAAGGGGCAAAAATCAGTAATTATTTGTCCTGAAAAAAAATGTATTTTATTGACTTTTGTATAGGAATTTGGTATATAATAGAGTTGCGGGCTAACCCCTGCAGTGATCGTATTGAAAGGACACGTTTGAAAGAACCGATACCCGTACTCAGGGAAATCAGGCCTTGATGGATCGGACATGCCTACTTGATAGGACTTTCGGACATAAGCAACGATTGCCCACTTGGAAGTAATGGGTTCTTCTCGAACTCTTTCATACGACACTGGCGGAGGAGGGCCACGCAACAGATTAAAAGGCCTGTGTTTAACGGGCCTTTTTTATTGCCGCAATGGGACAAATCAATATAGGACGTTAAAACCTCTCTAATACATCGGTTTTTAGGCTTAAGCCGGGGAATATTTTAGTCGATTACTATCATAAGAAAAACAAATAAAGACTAACTTTGTGGAGACGAGAATATGGCAACAGTGCGCAGCTTCACCGTTGTGCCGGCACTACAGGATCCTTTGTCGGAGCTCGATACCATCGCCAGGAATATGTATTGGTCCTGGGATTCTGAATTTGTTGAATTATTCAAACGCATTGACAGCAATATGTGGTCTGCCTGCGGCCATAATCCTATCAGGCTGCTTGGCAACATTCCACAGACTAAACTGGATGCCTTAGCCGATAATCAGGGCTTCTTAAATCAATTACAGCGGGCCGCGGAAAAGTTACAAGCTTATCTCGGTGAGCAGACCTGGTATGACAGGGTATGTTCTGAATCGGACAAACCGACTATAGCCTATTTCAGTGCCGAATTCGGTGTCCATGAATGTCTGCCAATTTATGCCGGCGGTTTGGGAATTCTTGCCGGAGACCATTTGAAAAGTGCTTCCGATCTCGGAATTCCTTTGGTTGGCATGGGGCTGATGTATCAAAAGGGTTATTTCCGCCAGTATCTAAATATAGACGGATGGCAGCAGGAAGTGTATGTCGAGAACGATTTCT